>CAZNCO010000680.1:0-2812 GCA_964571345.1 uncultured Ohtaekwangia sp. | reverse complement strand
ATCAAACACAAATGGCGGGAGTGACAAAGCTCCAGCAACGTGTGCTTTCGGGCTATGCCAATGGTGATGAAATTCAAGTACCGCAGCAATTCAAAAAAAGTACAAGGGAAGCACTTGAAGGCATCATTGGTTGGTATTCGCTGGAGAGAGTAATATTTCTTGATCCGTTTTTAGAAATTTATTTGCAAATGAAAAACCAAGCAGTTGGTAAGTAATCTTTGAAATGAAAAAAATATTTGAATTGATAACGTAAGTGGCAGGTCATGGTTTCTTGCTTGAAGATAGGATGGATTCAGCCCAAGTTTGCATTACGAGTAAAACAATCCAAGTTGAACAAGACCCGTTATCAATACCTTTGTTTCACCTCGAGATAGTTTATAGATAGGATTTAGTCTAGAGTATTGTTGAAAAAAATAGTCAAATCGAATCAGCACTTTATAAATATATAAAATGGAATATTATAAGAAATACGGAAGGTCATCGTGGGCAAAGCATTTGAGAAAAAATGAAAACAGTCCTACAAAGCGAATGGCCAATAAAAAGAGCCGTGCGAAAAGCAAATCAGACCTGGAATCAGAATTGAATGAGCAAAAATTGAATGAACCAAAAATATAAGCAAGCGATGAAAAAGAAGTCTGTCATTTCTCGGAAAGCATCCGGCAGCAAAAAACGGAGTTCAGTTAAAACCCAAAAGAGCAATATATCCGATGAACCAACAGTAGAATTTCCGGATATAAAGCTGACGAGTTTTACGGTTCAATTAGGCAAAACGCAACAACAGATAGTTAAGGAGGCCGCCCGTTTCCAGAAGATGGATTTGATCAAACACATGACTGCCTGCCTGACTTACCGGTCAGTGGAAATCTTATGTGCCAAGAAGGGATTTCTCAGATCTGCCAGATATAAACGGCTGTTTTGTGAAGTTATAGATTTGGATCAGATGAACAAAAAGAAAGTATAAGCTAAGGCTGGCCCGAAGCCTTGCCGGGGTTCCCACAAAGAAGCAGCAAGATAAATGGACCGTTGCCTCGGTTGTTTGAAAACGTTTCATCGCCCATCAGTTTTTCCTTATTCCATCAGCACTTGGACAATGGCCCCGGATGCAAAATTGTCAGTAATAAAATTCAGTGTGTTTAAAATTTTTGAATATGTTCATCTCAATCTAAAGACATCTATCCTATGATCTACTTTGTTGGTGATATCCACGGTGAGTTTCGTGACCTGGCAAATCGAATAGACGCCCGGAATATCAGTGATTCTAGTCTCATTCAAGTAGGTGACTTTAGGCTTGGTTTCGGAAATAGAAATGAGGAAGAGCTTGCCTTAAAAACATTGAACAAGACATTGAAAGCTGGAAACAATTTACTGTATGTAATCCGAGGAAATCATGATGACCCATCGTACTTCGAGAAATGGCAGAAGATCGGAAACATCCGTCTTGTGCCCGATTATTCAATCCTTGAGTTGGAGGGCTATACCCTCTTTTTAACTGGCGGCTCTGTCTCTGTTGACCGGTTGCAAAGGAGAGAAGGAAAAGGTTATTGGAAAGACGAGATGTTCCGTTATGAGAAGTCAAAGTTAGAATTTGCGCTAAGCCAGGTGCAGAAAATTGATATCGTTGTGACCCATAGCGCCCCTGGGGAATTCTGGCCGTACGAAACCAGCGAGCTTGTAAAGAGCTATGCCAAAAGGGATACTAGTTTAATAGCTGATCTAACCAAAGACCGGGAAATGCACAGTGAGTTATTGGAATACTTTACAAGTAAATTTTCCCCTTCACACTGGTATTATGGACATTTCCATGCAGCAATGACTAATCAATACAAGGACTTAATGTATTTCGCACTTGGAGAAGCTGAGATACGAGAGCATTTCATTAATTAGTTTCACGTTCAGTATAGACGATCAAAAGAATGATAAAAGCTAACCTTAAATCTGGAACCAGCCATAAAGCACATCGCTGTAGGTGCCATCTGGAACTAGGAACCGATAGTGTGCTGCGGTAAATACCGATTAAGTTTCTGATAATCAACTAATAAGTAATCGGGAAAAAATCGGGAAAAAAGACGGGATTTGCATTAAAAACCTTCCGGGCAAATCGGGAAAGAATAGCTATAAAACCATTGCCTAAATTAGGACTAGCGTTGTCCGATTCAAATTCAGCGTAAGAATTAAAATGACCAGTTAGTTCGTATAGCCTCAAAACTTGAGTTTTTGATTGACTGCCAAATAGTAATAACCCCCATTTCAGAGGGATTCCTGCCAAACTTCGACTCACCTTTCAAAAACTAATTTGACCACAACACCTGCGAATGTGGGTGAAAGTAATCGGTACACGAAAATAGCTTCATTTCGATGATTTGATACGTTGTACCGATCTGCTGGAATTGGACGAACGACTCGCTGTGCGGTAGATTGATGGCATGATTAGAAAATCACGCCGAGATTATTGACGAATGTCCTGTTGTTATTATCAAACGAAATCCCGTTGGGGAAAATCAAAAGCTGTATGATCCGTTTCGCCTCGTAATCGGAATCCTCCCAAATGTTCGAGATACGAGGAATAAGTTGCATTCCATATTCAATGAAACTTTCTTCGTTTTGAAAATATTTTAATTGCTCGAGCTGCTCATGAATCATACTAAGCCTGACGATACGAGGATCAACCAACTCATCGTTTGATGTGTCGTTCCTTTCTGATGACTGCCGCAATTCTTTCTCGAGATTTTCTATCAGCCGAGGTACGACAGTTTTAAATGCTTCGTGGCTCTGTTGTAAGTACGAATGTGTTTCTTTCGCACGTCCTTTAAAC
>CAZNCO010000679.1:0-2812 GCA_964571345.1 uncultured Ohtaekwangia sp. | reverse complement strand
GACTGAATCGTCTTTTTATATTCTTCCTTTTGCCGCTCGTTCAGCAGCGTCACTTCAAGTTGCGAAGTGATTTTCGTGAGTGGATTATTCAGTTCGTGCGAAACGTTTGACACAAATGCTTTTTGAAGGTTGAATGCATTTTCAATCCTGTCAAGTAGCCTGTTGAAGATTGAAATTAACTTACCAATCTCATCTGACTTATCACCACCTGAAAGGCGCTGCGACAACTGCAAAGGCGATATGTTTTGAACTTCTTCAATTACACGCACAATTGGTTTCAACGCACGCCCTGCAAAAAACCAACCCGCCCAATATACAAATGCTACCAAAAACAAAATCAGGCCGTACAGAAGCTTTCGAAGCGTAGAGAGACGCTCACTTCCTTCTTTATCAACAGCTCCTGAAACAATAACATACTTTTCCGTTTTGGATTCGAAAGGCAGCCCAACGATTTCAAAATCATCTTGTGACAAATAAAGAACTTCACCCTCCAACATTCGCTTAAACTCAATGGGCGAAACATCAAAATACAACGAGTCGTTGTTCGTATAAATACTCTTTCCCTGCGAATTAAACACGGTAATATTCTCACGAAACAAAACATCCTTCTTTGAGAGATCGATCGTTTTCAGGAGCGCAGAATCTACCTTTTCTACTTTCAATAACAAAATAGCAGATGTAAGGGCTTTGTCATGCAGGCGCTTCTGAAATTCCAGCAATGTAGATTCCCACTCCAAAAAGTAGAGCAGCGAAAAAGAAACAATCAATATAGCGCTTACCAGCAAAGAAAATTGAACCGTAAGCCTGCGTCTGATTTGCATTATGCCTCTTCTTTGAGAATATAGCCTATTCCGAATTGAGTATGAATAAGCTTTTTATCAAACCCCTTGTCGATCTTATTTCGCAAATAATTGACATACACTTCTACCATGTTGGTGCCGGTGTCAAAGTCGATGTTCCAAACATTTTTCGCCAGATCAGAGCGTGAGATTACTTTTCCCTTGTTCTTAATCATGAACTCGAGCAACGCACACTCTTTGCCGGTGAGTGATATTTCTTTTCCTTCGCATATCGCTTTCCTTTCGCGCACATCCAAGCTCAGGTGTCCTACTGTTAGTAGGTTTGGGTTAGCACCTTGCCCCGAGCGTTTAAGCAAAGACTTGATCCTGACCATCAGCTCACGAAACTCAAAAGGCTTTACCAGGTAATCATCCGCTCCAAGGTCAAATCCATTTACCACATCGTCTGTAGTGCTCAGCGCACTCAGCATTAACACCGGAACTTCTTTTTTATGCTGTCGCAATTCCTTACACAACGCACGCCCATCCAGTCCCGGAAGGATGATATCGGTGATGATGATGTCATAGGGTTTCTGCAGTGCCAGTTGAAGGCCCTCGTTTCCATCGTGTGCTAATTCAACCGCAAACTGATTTTCCTCCAATCCTTTCTTGATGAACCGTGCGGTTTTCTCTTCGTCTTCTATGAGCAATATCTGGGTCATGGATCAAACATAAAAGGTTAGAAATGGAATTTAAGAAATCGTGCGTTAGAAATTAATTAGAAGCCATCTCAAAAATAAAAAGCATGTCAGGTTGAGCCTGTCGAAACCTGATTCCACCTATGCAATTGCCTTCGACAAGCTCAGGCTGGACACTTTGAAATGATTTTGAGATGGCTTCTAAAAGAGAAACGCTCTCATTCTTTCGAAAGTTCTTGCTCCAGGTCACTTGCTTTTTTTAATTCAGCTTCAGATTCCTCGTGTTTTCCCAGGTCGCCAAGCAAAAGGCCCAGGTTATAGTGCGCATAAATATTCGCTGAATCCAGCTCAATGGCATGACGATACGATTTCTCCGCCTCTTGATTTTTTCCTTGTTGCAAAAATAAATTGCCTTTGTTCACAAACGTAATCGGCTCGCCCGGATGCAGCCGAATAGCTTCATCAAAAGCTGCACCGGCTTCTTTCAGTCTGCCTTTATTGGATAAAAACATTCCATAGCAATTCAGCGTATATGCGCGGCTGTGTTCATGACCTTTGTCTTCCTGGAAGTGTAACAAAAAACGAAAGTCTATTTCTTTCAAGTCTTCAGGAAGCTGGCCAATAAAAGAAGGATCGTCATGCACACGGTTCACACGCGCATTCAATCGCTTCACTTCAATATCCAGTCGCTTGGATTCTGAAAGCTCAAACGCCTTTGTGTATGCTTCCTCTGCCATTTGATAGCGCTCCTGGTCAAACATATGATCTCCCAGGTGCACATATTCTTCAATCACTTTTCGGGATTGATAACGATCCCACTGATCCTGAATAGAAGGAATGAAGAAAGCAAGCAGCATCACTGTGGCGGTGCTCAAACTCACCAGGAAGGGATAGAGCTTTTGAATCCAGTCCGATTTCTTTTTCTCTTCTTCCATCAGCTTTCTGTTTCTTCGGTGTCGTCCTCCTCAGCCTCTTCCTCAATCTCCTCTTCGGCTACGGCCTGACTCGCTTGCGGGTCTTCCCGGCCTTCGGCTGAATTTGCAAATTTATGAAACCATCCGCCTTTTTCAATCAGCTGCTGCGGAGTTCCTTCTTCCATTACTACACCTCCGCCAAACACCAGCACATGATCAGCATCACGCACCATGGTATACCGATGCGCAATGAGGATCACCGTATTTTCTTTTTTGATTTCACTCACCGTCTTCTTCACTTCTGCCTCGGTAGCAAAATCAAGGTTGGCAGTGGCTTCGTCAAGAACCAGGATCTTTGGTTGCGATACCAGCACACGCGCAATCTGCACACGCTGCCGTTCGCCTACCGACAACCCCATGC
>CAZNCO010000678.1:0-2827 GCA_964571345.1 uncultured Ohtaekwangia sp. | reverse complement strand
CTCAAACACCGTCAAATTCTACCTATGTTAAAAATTTACTTCAGCTCCTACTCACCAAACCGGAGGAGTTGGATGCACTCGATCAGGCCCTTATTGAAAGAGTACAACAAAATCCAAAATCCGAGATATTTTCAGACTTATTGGTTTGGGTAAACCTTCAGCAAAAAAATTTTTATGGAGCATTTATCCAAGCTCGTGCCTTTGATAAAAAATTTAAAAAAGATCAATCAAAGACTTTGGAGATTGGCCAAATCGCTTTAAACAACCACGATTACGAAAATGCGATCAAAGCATTTTCATTTGTTGTTAAAGAATATGCCAATACTGAAAATTTTTTACCTGCTCAGCTCGGCATCATTAAAGCTCGCGAAGCCAGAGTCAAAGAATCTTATCCGATAAACAGGGACTCGGTTAAATATCTCGTGCAGGAATATAAACAATTTGGCAAGAGATATGCCGGCCAATACCTGGAAGGCGATGCCATCTACAATGCATCTCTGCTAAGTGCGTACTATCTGCATGAACTTGACTCTGCCGTAGTAAGCCTTAACAGCCTAATTTCCAATAGTCGCCTTTCCTTTCAGCTGAAGGCGCAGGCCAAAATCAGTTTGGGCGATATCTATCTTTTAAAAAACGAACCATGGGAATCTACGCTTCTTTATTCACAAGTGGAAAAATCGCAACATGAAACCCCAATTGGTTATGAAGCAAAACTGCGAAATGCGAAACTCTGGTATTACCAGGGCGATTTCAAATTAGCACTTGAACATCTGGATATTCTTAAGCAAGCAACTACCAAAGAGATTGCAAATGATGCATTGGACTTGAGTGTTCGCATAAAAGAAAATACAGCGTTCGATTCGCTCTCACTTGATCTCAAACAATTTGCCCACATTGAGCTACTTCTTTTTCAGGAGCAAGTAGCAGAAGCAACACGACAACTTAGTTTTCTTGAGCAGGATAAGGTGCTTATGAAGCAATCTGAAGCTTTTCTATTTGGATTCATTGATGCAAATACTCTCGTTGAAACAGAAGGCGATTACATTTGGGTAAAACTTCCTAAGAAAAATATTAACCACTCATTACTAGACGATATCTATTGGACAAAGGCTAAACTTCTTCTTAAACAGGGAAAATTTGAAGAATCAATACAGCAATGCCAAAATATTCTTGATCAATTTGGAAATGATGTATTGGCCGATGATGCTTATTTCATGCAAGCAGATATTTATGAACATCAACTCAAAAATCCTGCAAAGGCAATGGAGCTTTACCGAGATTTTCTAACTAAATACCCAGGCAGTGTGTATGTGGCCGAAGCCAGAAAAAGGTTCCGCGTATTACGTGGCGATTTTACCGGCACAACAAATCCCTGATCCTTTCCAAAAAAGCATTTGGTTTTGCGCATCGACTTTGTAAATTGATGAAATGCAAAATTTCAACAAAAATAAAATAACCTTATGCTTCTAAACCTCGAAACCGTTCCCGCTTTTTACAAGAATTATGTGAAACAGATTGAAGAGCCCGATCTCCTTCAAGCGCTGCGAATTTCAGGTCATCGCATGCAAGAACTCGTGCACTCAATTCCGTTAGCAAAAGAGGATTTTGCCTACGAAAAAGGCAAGTGGACTATTCGTGAATTGCTCTGCCACATCATAGACGCGGAAAGAATTTTTATTTATCGTGCCTTACGCTTTGCCCGAAATGATAAAACCAACCTGCATGGTTTCGAGGAAAATGATTACGCGTCCCAGGCCAATGCGAGCGGCCGATCACTTTCAAAAATTGCGAATGAAATGGCTCACCTTCGTACTTCTACAATCGACCTTTTTGAAAGTTTCACGCCTGAGATGCTCGCAAGAAAAGGAACAGCCAACAACAACGAACTATCTGTGGCTGTACTTGGCTATGTGATTGCCGGCCACGAAACACATCACAGAAAAATTTTGGTGGAAAGATATCTTTCCAAGTAATGAAGTATCCTTTTTATTTTCTCACTTTCTTCTTTGTAGGTTGCTCTTCGTCTTTGCATTTAAAAAAGCAAATTGCTTCAGCAGAACAACAGCTTCACCATCAGATTGGCTTTTATTTAAAAGATTACAAGTCAAAGAAAATTTTGGTCGATTACAGAGCCGACCGGTATTTTACTCCGGCATCAAACACAAAGATTTTTACTTTTTATACTTCTCTTTGTCTGCTTGCAGATTCTGTTTCTTCAATCAAATATTTTTATAGAAACGATTCTTTGATTTTCGCAGGACTTGGCGATCCGTCATTTTTAAACTCAAATACTTACACCAACGCGCGCGTTTTTGATTTGCTCGCAAAACATAACGGCCCTCTTTTTTTCTATTCAAGAAATTTTGCCACAGAACCTCTTGGACCTGGCTGGGCCTGGGATGACTATAATTCTTACTATTCTGTTGAGCGCTCGGGTTTTCCATTGTATGGGAATGTTGTAAACATTACGCGCAAGAATGGCAACTTGAAATTTGTTCCATCACGCCTTTCTGCAGATGTAGTCACATCTAGTGAAAGTCATTCAGACGAAGACTTTCTCCGTGATATCGACTCAAATCGGCTCACCTATTTTGTTGGCAAGAAACAAAACACATCGTGGCAAATACCGATGCATACCAGTTCCGACCTTACCATTGATTTACTTAGCGACACCCTTCATCGTAATGTGGATGAATATGTTGGAAACTTTCCGGCTGATGCTCGCATCATCAAAAGTGTTCCGGCCGATAGTTTATATAAAACGATGATGCAGGAGAGTGATAATTTTATTGCCGAGCAGCTACTTCTTCAATGCGCGGCAATAGTG
>CAZNCO010000677.1:0-2829 GCA_964571345.1 uncultured Ohtaekwangia sp. | reverse complement strand
CAAATAACCAGAACCATGAATCTCAGAATAAAAACATATCATGCTCTTTTCCTATTTATAAGTTCCATCTTGATGATGTCATGCGTGGGCAAATCCGCAGAGGAACACGCATCAGAAAAAAATCATCACGATGAGGAGGAAAACACGATTGAGTTCACAGAGGCGCAATACAGAACTGCAGCCATCGAGTTGGGAAAAGTTGAAATAAAACAAATCAGCAGTACCATAAAGGTGAATGGCATGTTGGATGCTCCGCCACAACAAATGGTCAGCATTTCGGTGCCACTGGGTGGGTTCCTGAAGCACACTTCGCTGCTTCAGGGTTCAAGGGTAATGAAGGGACAGGTAATCGCCACCATCGAAAATTTGGATTTCATTCAGTTACAGCAAGACTATCTGGAGGCGAAAAATCAGTTTGAGTTTGCAAAGGCCGACTACAATCGGCAACAGGAGCTTGCAAAAGAAAATGTAAATGCTCAAAAGGCTTTGCAACAAGCCAAAACAACCTTTGGAGGTTGGGAAGCTAAACTAAATGGATTGGGCGAAAAACTGAAGGTAATAAACATTGACCCCGCATCACTTCAGGCTTCAAGGATCACCAGTACTATGAACATTTATTCCCCCATCAATGGATATGTTACGGAGGTAAATGTCAACATCGGGAAGTTTGTAAATCCAAGCGATATTCTATTTGAGATAGTTGACACACAACATCTTCATGCCGAGCTAACGGTGTTCGAGAAAGATGTGCCCAAATTAAAGATCGGTCAGAAAATTCGTTTCACTCTTGCCAATGAAACCAAAGAGAGAATGGCAACTGTTTATTTGTTAGGCAGAGAGATCAGTAAAGACCGCACCATCCGTATTCATTGTCATATTGATAAAGAGGATATCAATTTGCTTCCCGGAATGTACCTGAAAGCAGTTGTTGAAACAGGAGGTTTGGAAGTACCGGCTCTGCCAGAGAGGGCTATCATTGACTATCAAGGGAAAAAATATATATTCTACCAATTGACAGATCAGCCTCACGCTGTCCTGAAAAATGAAGACCCTGAGCAACACAAACAGGAATATCACTTTACGATGATCGAAATTCAAACCGGCAACAGCGAACTGGGTTTTACTGAAGTGATGCTTCCGCAGGGTTTTCCAACGGATGCAGCACAAGTAGTAGTTAAGAACGCGTATGCCATTCTTTCGAAAATGAAAAACACCGAAGAAGAAGAGTAATGGCTAACCCGATATGAAATGATAAACACCGATCCCAACCACAAACATACTTACGATGAGCACGGCAACATGACCTGTTGTTCATTGGAGGAAAAGATTTATGCTGATGCCGAACCTCAAGATTTGGCGAAGCAAACGCATGAGCATGGAAGCAAAGAAGAAGCTGGCATTGACTGGCACCCATACTTGCCGGCTTCGATAAGTTTTGTATTGCTGCTGGTGGGAATAGTAATGGACAATTTCATCGAGGTAACTTTTTTTCAAGGATATGTCCGACTGATTTGGTTTGCCATTGCTTATCTGCCTGTTGGTTGGCCGGTAATGAAAGATGCGATTAAGGCTATCCGCAAGGGCGAAATCTTTACTGAATTTTTTCTGATGACCATAGCCACGCTGGGTGCATTTTACATTGGCGAATACCCTGAAGGCGTTGCCGTTATGTTGTTCTATGCGGTTGGGGAGTTGTTTCAAAGCGCTGCAGTGAACAAAGCAAAGCGGAATGTCAAAGCGCTGCTCGACATACGGCCCGACACTGCTTTAGTGAAACGCAACAACATATTCCTTTCAGTAAAACCAGAAAAGGTATCAATCGGTGAAGTCATACTGGTAAAAGCGGGAGAGAAAGTTCCATTAGACGGAAAGATGCTAAGTGAGAAAAGCAGTTTCATCACAGCCGCGCTCACGGGTGAAAGCAAACCAAAAACAATTGAGGCCGGGGAAGAAGTGTTAGCAGGAATGCTGAATCTCGATAAAGTCGTGGAGATAGAAGTTGCCAAAAAATTCACTGACAGTTCTATTGCACGAATACTCGAGCTTGTACAAAATGCTACTTCGCGCAAGGCGCAAACAGAATTGTTCATTCGCAAGTTTGCGAAAGTATATACACCAATTGTGTCGGGGTTGGCAGTTGCACTCACTTTTCTTCCTTTTTTATTTGTTCAGGATTATATTTTCAATGAATGGTTGTATCGCGCTCTGATCTTTCTAGTGGTCTCATGCCCTTGTGCACTCGTAATCTCAATTCCACTGGGATATTTCGGTGGCATTGGCGCGGCATTAAGGAAGGGGCCTTCACTACTCCCCTTTCATTTCCCACCGTGATGTCAAATAATTTTTCTTTAAATGCCAAAGGCAACACAGCAAGTCTTTTGAATAATCAGAACGCCTCTGTACTCGGATATGCAGATGGCATGTTAGGGCCTACCATCAAGGTAGACAAGGGCACAACGGTGGCAATGCCATTTCAAAATCTTCTTTCCGAGGAAACCAACATTCATTGGCATGGACTATTGGTTCCTGCCAACATGGACGGACACCCCAAGAATGAAATCAATAGTGGTGACAGTTTTGATTTTTCACTTCCTATTAACCAACGGGCGGGTACCTATTGGTATCATCCTCACCCTCATGGGAAGACTGCCAGGCAGGTATTCACCGGACTCGCAGGTTTTTTTATTGCCAATGATGCAGAAGAACAAGCGCTTAATCTTCCTTCAGGTGACCGTGAACTTTTGTTGGTCATCCAGGATAAACGCATCCAAAATGGTCAGCTGAATTATTCACCCTCCATGAATGAAATCATGACGGGCTATACTGGTG
>CAZNCO010000676.1:0-2831 GCA_964571345.1 uncultured Ohtaekwangia sp. | reverse complement strand
CGGCAAGAGCCTGGCCGTGCCGGCAGCAACGGGCGCACCCCTGGTGGCTGCTTCGGTCAGCGCAGGTGATGAAATCATTCAAATGGACCGCATGCGCAAGATGATTGCTGAGCGCATGGTAGACAGCAAGCGCATTTCACCACACGTTACTTCTTTTGTAGAGGCAGATGTGACCAGCGTAGTTTTCTGGCGCAACAAAGTAAAGAATGAATTTTTAAAGCAAACCGGAGATGCCCTCACCTTCACTCCTATTTTCATAGAAGCTGTGGTGAACGCGATTAAAGACTATCCGATGATCAACATTCAGGTGGATGGAGATAAAATTATCAAAAAGCGCGACATCAACGTGGGCATGGCGGTAGCGTTGCCTTCCGGTAACTTGATTGTTCCCGTTATTCGCAATGCCGATCAATACAGCATTTCAGGGTTAGCAAAAATTGTGAACGACCTGGCCAAGCGTGCCCGCGAAAATAAACTCAAACCCGATGAACTTACAGGAGGAACGTTCACTGTTTCCAACGTAGGATCGTTCGGCAACGTGATGGGCACTCCTATTATCATGCAGCCGCAGGTGGCAATCCTTGCGCTTGGGGCAGTGCAGAAAAAACCGTCTGTGATCGAAACTCCTTACGGTGATTCAATTGCTATCCGGCACAAAATGTTCTTGTCACATTCGTATGATCATCGCGTGGTGGATGGTTCTTTGGGTGGAAGCTTCGTGAGAAGAGTGGCTGACTACCTCGAGAAGTTTGATATTAACAGATCCATTTAATCTAAGATTAATTTTCTTCGGTAATCCTTTTAGGAGATTTCCAGATGACAAATAACGCCAGCAACACCATTGTTGTGCTGATCGCGCATAGTCTGTTAATTGGTTGTTGAACAAACATCCTGCTATAAGCACTATAATTGCCAATCCGTGACTTACGTAAACGACCATCTTTTTAGAACGGTAAATAAAATACGCTTCCGCTGAAAGTGAAATAAGTAATGTTACCACACATACGTAAATCAGGATGGAGTTATGCCTGAAATACTTCTCCAAATCAAGCGTGTGTTCATTAAAATCGCCCGGAACCACCAGATATGTACTGGTAACAAATAATACAGTTGAGCAGATGAGTATTCCAAAATTATAGATGTCCCAGACTTTAATTCGCTGAAGTTTATAAAGAGAGAAAAAATAATTGAGCGTGAGTAGCCATCCAGACAACATCCACAGAAAAAGAGGCAAATAAAAAACTACTCGTTCGTGGTACCGAAGCATGTTGGCAACGGAGATAATCACTTCCGAAATAGCCATTCCGAAAATGATAAAAATAAAAATAGTTACAAACTCAAAAGGTCGCATGTTTTACTTGCTTGATGGAAGTTCTATAACAAAGGAAATTGTTTCATTAATCTCATCATAACCTTCAAAAAAGATCTTTCCTCCATTTGACTTGACAAAATAAGAAGCCATGGCCAGACCAAGGCCCGTTCCTTTCTCCCCAGAGGTTCCTTCGCCAGAGGTCACTCCGTAAGTAAACAGTTTTTCAACCACGCCCGGGCTTAACGTAGCACCTTTGTTAATAACTTTAACAATAACAGTTTCATCTTTTATAAAAGCCAGGATCGAGACGATAGAATCGGCTTTTGAAAACTTAATTGCATTTGAAACAAGATTTCTCAGGGCAATACGAATCATTTCTTCATCCGTAAATACAAGCAGAGGTTTGGATGCCTGTATTTTTATTTGAATTGATTTATCTGATGCTGCTGGCCTGAACAGTTCTGCTATTTCTGATATGAGCACGGCCATGTCAATGACTTTCTTCTCCGGCACAAAACCTTCCAACTGCGCCCGCGACCATCTTACAAGGCCATATACCAAGGTTGACACATTATCTAATCTTCTTCGCACATCTTTCATAAAAGGCTTGACCTCCTCTGCGGTAACCCGGCCAGATTCCTGGAGGTGCAGCAGCCCCGCCAACGAATTGATGGGCGAAGCAACATCATGCGAAAGCACCGAAATAATTTTATTCTTCTGCTGATTAAGTTCTTCTGTCAGTTTCTTTTGCCGCAAAAGGTCTTCATATTGAAGGTAGGTTTTTCGTCTTCTGTTTTCAATAAGTGTACCTGCGATAGTGCTATAGATAAACATCAAAAAAATATTGGCATACTGTGAAAAGTAAAATGGGTCTGGCTGCAAATGCCACGAGAAAAACCAGAACCAAAAAAGATAAATAATATTGAAGATAAATCCGTGCCTAAACCGGAGCCCGCTAATGGTGGTAACGAATACCAAAATAGTAATGGATGTATTCGTAAAGAAAAAAGAAGGCATTCTTCCATAAAAAGCAGTAACGAATGCAAAAAGGGCCTGAAGGCTTAGTATCAAAATTGAAAAAACATCAATCTGTTTTGGCATGAGTTTCCTTCGGCTCGCATAAACAAAGATGCTGGTGGCTGCCAGCAGCAGAACTCCTCTTAGCGCAGCTACCACCGGATAGTTTACATCTCTGTAAAAATCGATGATGATAAACAAAAACATCCCGATCATTATCAATAAGTTGATAATCAAAAGAGAAGATTGATTGGATGCTCGGCTAAACTCCACGTAAGCTTTTTCCCTTGCGGGATTAAATTTCCAGATATGAGAATATCGCAAAAAAAGATGCAAGTTTGTGTGATTAAAGCCTCTACTACAAAATAAGAAATTAATTCAAAAATTCATCGATCAATAAACCACTCATTATGAAATTCGGAACGAAAGCCATTCATGCCGGAGTTGAGCCGGATCCTTCTACCGGTGCCATCATGACACCTATTTTCCAAACATCCACTTA
>CAZNCO010000675.1:0-2848 GCA_964571345.1 uncultured Ohtaekwangia sp. | reverse complement strand
TAACTATACTTCATGCCAGGCCGATCGGGCACGATTTGATTATTCACAAAAACCAGCTTGTTCCGGATTTGCAATTGATCTCCACGCACAGCTACACAGCGTTTCACCAAATACGTTTTCAGATCTAACGGCCGCTCGGTCCTATCCAATAAGTCTTTGGGTACGTTGAAAACAACGGGCTCTCCGCGTTTCACTTCTCTCAAGCCAGGCAGTCGATAGGATGGCAATTGTATCCATGTGAGGTAAGAAGGAATTTCGGTTCCCCAGATTTTCTGGTGTGTCAATGGAATCTGCAAAGGAGTACGAGGCGTGCGTGCTCCATAATGAAATTTGCTTACAAACAAATAATCTCCCACCAGCAGTGCATTCTCCATAGAAGGAGTTGGAATCACAAACGCCTCCACCATCGACCATCGAAAAAGCGTAGCGACTACCACAGCAAACACCACGGAGTCGCGCCACTCAATCAATTTGGATTTTGATCTTGAAGATTTTGATTTCTTAAACGGATTCCAATTCATACTGACAGGGTTTAGGAATTGGAACGGTTGATTTCAGAAGAAGGTTGTACCTTTTGCACGCCAATTATCCTTGCTCATGAGCAACATGTCTGCACTGAATGGATTTGATCCTATCGCACGAATCTATGACGCCATGGATCGAATCGCTTTTGGGCGTTCGGCAAAAGCAGCTCAAGTTAATTTTATAACGGAGATTCCTGACGGCTCACAGGTTTTAGTTTTGGGAGGCGGCACAGGATGGATTTTAACACAGTTGCTCGGCACCGGCAAATCCCTTCAGATCTGGTATATCGATGCCTCAAAAAAGATGATTCAGCAATCGCGCTTAAAAACAACTCATGCTTCGAATATCCATTTCATTCACGGAACCGAAAGCGATATACCGCCAGATGTAAAATTCGATGTGGTTATCACTTTCTTCTTCCTCGATCTGTTCTCTGATCCTGTTCTTGATCAAGTAACACAAAAAATAAAGCACAACTTAAAAGAAAAAAGCCTTTGGCTAGCTGCTGACTTCATCTATCAAAACAAATGGTGGCAAAAGCTCATGCTAACTGCCATGTACACCATCATTCATGCGCTTTGTAAGATCGAAGCCCGGAGATTGCCAGACTGGCGGCAAGCAATTGCCAACGAGGGTTTTAACAAACGTAAATCGAAATCGTTTTTTGGTGGGTTTATAGAATCAGGTGTTTACTCTGCCTTTTAATCCAGTGGATTCCAAAACCTAATGATCCTGTTTCACGTGTTAAGGTAATACCTTTAAACTATTATGAATATCCTTCAGCGACTAAGGGCCAGCGAGCGACTGAATGTCTTCTTGCTGTTCACCATCACAACGTTGTTATCGGTACTGCTAGTAGGGCTTCGGATTTACTTCACCAGCAAAGTCACGTTCCTGTTCCTCGTGTGGAATGTTTTTCTTGCGCTGATTCCATACGCCATCAGCACCCTGGTGATCTTATATGAAGAAAAGTTCAACCATCGCTGGAGTTTGTCTATTCCAGTGTTCGTATGGCTCGTATTTTTTCCAAATGCACCCTACATACTCACCGATCTTTTTCATCTCCATCCGAGGGCGGGTGTTCCGTTTTGGTATGATCTTGCCCTCGTATTATTCTTTGCATGGAACGGACTCATGTTGGGGTATGCCTCTGTTATGGATATTCAATACATCATAACAAAGCATTTCAATAAATGGATCGGCTGGGGAGCTGTCATCGGATCGTTTGTTTTAGGAAGTTACGGCATCTATTTGGGGCGTTACTTGCGTTGGAATTCCTGGGACATCATCTCCTCGCCAGGCGACCTACTGACGGATATGTTGAGTCATTTCGCCAATCCCACGGCTCATCCCCGTACGTTTGGGGTCACGCTTATCTTTTCCATCTTTCTGGTACTCGGATATTTATTGTTGATGCAATTGGGTAGATCGTTTAGGACCAGCAGGCAATAGCTTAGTGATTTATCACTAACCGATTCCATCGTTTACCTTGGGCGATGCCTAACTCGATGCCGCGACTTCCTTTTCCAGGTAACGCTCTGCTCGTATCGAATAAAGGCTTGCATACTTGCTGTTCAATGCCATCAGTTCTTTGTGTGATCCTATTTCAATGATTTCCCGGGCGCGTGATGACAAAAAATAAACCGGGGTATTCTTGTTTTCAATATATGTCAGTTGCGCGCAGTAACTGTTTTGGGATATAACTTCACGTAGGTAAGCTTGTAGGTAAACGTCTTTCCCCCTTTTGTTTCGGTGCGCACCCCTTCCAGCACTTCATGACTGATATCGAACGTAAGGCTATAGGTGAGCACCACGCCTCTGGGTTCAAAGTGTTTTAATACCAGTATATTTCCATCGGCCATGGTGGAGAACTCTCCACGCACAGGATACGAGGACATATTACTTCGGTCGATTGGAATTTCAATATACTCCCGGTTGTTGTGTGAATTGTCCAGGATGATGGCTACCTGCGCATAGTTTTCTCTCCGGTCTACTTCTTTCTCTTTTATCTCACCGGTAAACAACTGCTTCTTCGCACGCGTCACCACACTTGTGACCGCGTATATACCTTCTGCGGGTCCTAGCTTTCCTTTCTCTACGTACTTCTTGATCAACTCCACGAAAGTAATCTGTTCGTATTGTCGCGCTTTGGCCGCCACACTTGCCTTGGTCATTTTTTCAATGGAACAGGAACTGGCCGCCAGCAGAACAGAGAGAAACAGTAGCGTATTTTTCATAACCTAGCTATGGTATCAACAACTTAAACGGCCGACACTAAAAAACGATGTCTTCATATTTACCATTTACAAATCTTCGGCAGGAA
>CAZNCO010000674.1:0-2870 GCA_964571345.1 uncultured Ohtaekwangia sp. | reverse complement strand
GCATTGCTCCATCCGGTCAGAGATCAAACCTAACCGATCACGTACTACGGTCGCTGGCGTGTTGTGTAATAAACGTTGTGAGATTCTTTGATGAGCATTTCTTCCGTTGCCGGCAAGAACTCAAAGAAGGTACCCGATGGCTTGTTCATAAAGTAATTCTCGTTGATCGGTTCCGCTTCAAACTTTTTGCCATTAGCTTCCAGGTAAAGTTGATTGTTCTCTACACTGCAAGTAACAGCAAAAGGCAACTGTTGCGAGGTGTACTTTCCAGCGTACTTATCAAGCTCGCCCGATTTTGATACAATGGGTTTTGAAAAGGGAATAACAAATGGCTCATGGAAGCAGATCTTCAATATGCCTTCCATAATTTCATCGCGTGGGTACACCATGCCATTGCTTACGTAGGCAATAGAAATTTTTTCAGATGGAAAATACCAGAGTGCGGAAGCGAATTCTTCCACTTTACCATTGTGACCAAAGCTCGGTTTCGCACCATACTTGTCGGGGAAGATGCCCATGCCATAGCCATCCACCAGGGTAGTCATTTGGGTTAAGCTTTTTTTGGTAATCAGTTTGTGGGCAAACAACGCTTCAATAAAATGGATCATGTCTTGCGGTGTGGATATGATGGAGCCGGCTCCACCGTGTATGCTCGAGTCTGTTTCTTTCTGAGCCATCCACTGGCCTTCGGAGTATTTGTAAGAGGCTGCCTCATTATTCTTCGGGTTGCTAGCGCTGCCATAGCGTGTGTGCTTCAGGTCGAGCTTTTCAGTAATCCTTTTTTTGAGTTGGTCAGCGTAGCTTGACCTGGTTATTTTTTCGATGATGTAGCCCAGCAGCAGGAAGTTGGTATTGCAGTAGTCGGCTTTAGTGTTGGGAGCAAAGTCAGTGCCTTTCTGCTGAATGATGTTCAATAACTCTTCGTGCTTCATGGGCTTGTCCATCCAATTGTCAAAATCGGTGTCGTGTGTGTAATCGTGCAGCCCGCTTCGGTGGTAGAGCATGTTGGCAATGGTGATGTTGCGGGCGTTGGGCAAATCCGGAAAGAACTCGGCAAGTGTAGTAGTGAGGGTCAGCTTTCCTTCTTCGACCAACTGGAATACCATGGTAGCGGTAAACATTTTGGAGATGGAACCGATGCGATAGGTGGTGAGGGCATCAGCCATTGTTTTCTGGCCTTCTCCGATGTACGCATATCCGAATGTCTTTTGGTAATAGGGCTTATCATTTTTGAAAATGGCAAGGCTGCCCATCGCCAGATTTCTCGATGACAGTGCGTATAAAAAGCTGTCGAGCTTCGCCAGGTTTGAGGTCTGTGTATATCCCTCCAAAAAGAAGCCAATGATGATCGTAGTAACGATAAATTTTTTCATGCGCGGAGCGGGTGAGGATGTTTGTGTGTCAAATATCTGTTCTTTATTGGTTCTTTAGACAAATCCGAACGGCTTTTGGTTACAGGTTCATAATGAGTTGGTCTGAATTCTTTTTAGTTCCCAATCGAAGAAGTGAGCAGTTTAATTGGCAGTGAGTAGCTTTCAGGGTTTTGTTCTCAGCGGAGCCTCTATTTTCGGCACTCCGCGTTTTCCAAATAAAATTACAAGCCAATTTACAAGCACCGGAGTAAAATCAAGCACGACAAATCAAACTGCAATCGCCACAATGAGTGCAGAAACCAGCGCACTCTTCAACCAATAAACGATAAGCCAAATGCGATATGATTCAAGATACAAAGACAATTTTTAAAGTAAACAAGAGACAATAGTAGCTGCCTAAGCATTGATCCATCCGGTCATTGCAGTGCTTCATCCCCGCGTATTGGTTCGTGTCCGCATGAACCAAACTCAAGCATTTCGTGATCTCCTATTTTATCGAGGTACACAATGGTGACTCCAGCCTCGTTCACTTCAGAGCAAGGTGTGAACCGGGCTTTCCAAACCAGGTCTTTTTTGTGATAGCTCCTGCGTGAAAAAACCGTCTGCCCGGTGATACTATCCAGGCCTTGAACCCTTACTAAAATCTCAAAGTCAATCTCATTCAAGTTGTATTTTGAGAAAGGACTGCGCGCATTGATCGGATGCACAATGGTCCATGAAATGGGCAAGAAGGAAACTTTTTTCATTTCCAGTGGAACAATTTCAACCGAGCGTTTATTACACGTTTCATTTTCATACCATATAAAGTACACTTCGGCTTCCAACTCAACGAACGCTGAACGAGTCTTGCGGTCGTTGGCCACCCGGATCATCAGTGCCGTTCCCTCTCTGAAGGGCGATATCAATCCTTTTTCACTATACACCAGGCGAATCGATTGGGTTGAAAAACGAGCATACAAGAGGCCCGTCATCAAGGTCATACACAGCAAGGCTACCATCGTCTCAATCGTAAATAACGAATTGCCGATAAGGCCCCCTGGAGTCACTCCAATACCACCAATCGTTGACAACGTTTGGGCGCTAAAAAGAAAAAGTTGCCAATAACTTTTCAACCCCATTTGTTCATCAATCCCTTTAAAGTTTTCTCCATCCAGGCTAAACCCCAAAGCAAACAAGAGAGACAGCACCAGGTAGGTGCATGAAATGAAAATGAAAAACTTTGTCCAGGACAAGGTGACCAACCAATGGTATGCGTCAGAAAGTGAAAGCGGCTGGCCACCCACATGTTGTGTGTTGATGCTTCCATCCCTATTCATTCTTGATCTGCCTGAACTCATTGCGAATGCATTTATTTGATGTGAGGCTCGGTTTTGTTTTCAAAGCAACAGTAAAAAAAGTGCAATCCACTTAACATGGGTTAAAAACGGAAAACTGTATAGATAAAACTGTCATGTTGAGCCTGTCGAAACAGGACCGGGAGTGATCTTCGGAAGAAGT
>CAZNCO010000673.1:0-2884 GCA_964571345.1 uncultured Ohtaekwangia sp. | reverse complement strand
GGCGAGCTGCATGAATAATATCGCGGCCGTTTATTTTGAACGTAGTCAGTATAAAGAAGCGATCAAAGGTTTTAAAGAAGCTTTCGAGCTGGGCAGGCAAGCTTCCGAACCTGCTATTATGGGAAGAAGTTATAACAACATTGCGTTCTGTTTGGTACAATTGAACAAACTCGATTAAGCCGAATACTTCAGTGACCTAGCCATTCGCTTCAGCACATTGGCCAAAGATAATTTTCGGGTTGCTTTCGGCTATCGGACGATGGGTGATATTTACATGGCTAGAAAAAATTATAATGAAGCACTTCGTTTTTACCAAAAGGCTTTGTCTGTGGATAATGGTAATAATAGTTTCATGCAAGCATCCACTTTGTACAGGGTGGGAAACGTTTATCTAAAAACGGAGAACTTTGATAAGGCGGAACAATTTCTGGTTGCAAACCTTAGCGTTGCAAAATCGCACATTTACCGAAGCGAGCTGGCCACGAATTATAAATTGTTAGCTGAATTATATATTTTAAAACGCAATCCACCAAAGGCTCTTGATTTTTTCAATAAGTATGTATTGATGAACGATACACTGAGCAATGAAAAAACGAACCGCCAAACGTCTTTGATTCAGGCGAAATATGAAGACGAAAGAAACAAAGCGAAGATTGAGTTGATGCAGCGCGAAGCCGAACTTCGCGATAAAGATATCATTGTACAGCGCACCCTGATTTATGTTTTTGCCGGAGCTTTAATAATCGTTGGCGTTTCCGCGTTCAGTTTAATAAGAATCAACCGGAACAGAAAAGCAGCTAACTTCCTGCTGAAAGAAAGAAACAAATTAATTGACAATCAGAAATTGCAATTAATCGGCCTCAATGCAACTAAGGACAAAATTTTCTCCATCATCGGTCACGATTTGAGGGGGCCCCTTGCCAGCCTGAGAGGGTTGATCGAATTAGCAAGTAATGAGCGGCTCTCCAGGGAAGAATTTATGGAAATGTCTAAAACCTCGAAGCTAAATCTGGACTATGTGAATGAAGACATGGACAATCTTCTCAACTGGGCGCGCACTCAGCTTAAGGGTTTCGAGCCCGTGCTTACTCACGTTGATTTAAAAAATTCTGTGGAAGAAAAGATTCATCTCCTGAGTGAGCCAGCGAAATCAAAAGCTATTACGTTGCAAAGTGATATTCAGGAAGGCACTCTTGTACTGGTGGATAAGAATAACCTTGATATAATCCTGCGCAACCTGATTGGCAATGCAATCAAATTTAGTTTGCCAGCAGGCACGGTGCGCATTAGCGCAGTGTTTCAAAATGGAATATGCCATGTTTCCGTTGCTGATAGGGGAGTTGGATTGGCAAAGGATGAAATTGAAAAACTCTTCCGCCCGGAATCACATTTCTCAAAGCAAGGCACAAACCGTGAAAAAGGGTTGGGTATAGGCTTACTTTTGGTAAAGGAATTTGTGGAAAAAAATGGTGGCACAATCTCTGTAAAGAGTGAGATTGGCAAAGGTTCTGTCTTTACTTTCACTCTGAAAGCAGTTGCCTTCCCTGATCTTTCTCAAAAAAAGGAAATGGTTGAATCCTTCAACCACTAGGCTTAAAAATCAGCCTTTCCTGTAACCGTTTTTGTCATCGAAGCGAAATCGCCTACATTTCACTTTAGATAAATCATAACCCATGTTAAAAAAAATGAACGTAGTCGTGTGGACGTTGGCCATCGCCTTAATGCCAACGTTGCTCAAGGCGCAGGATGAAAAACCTCTTCCGCCTACGGCACGAACCTATGCACTCACCAATATTAATGTGATTCAGGGTCCCGGCCGTAAAATTGATAAGGGAATAGTAGTGATCAAAGATGGATTGATTACCAACGTAGGTAAAGGTATTGCAGTACCGCCAGAAGCCATCATCGTCAAAGGAGATTCTCTTTATGTATATGCTGGCTTTATCGATGGTCTCTCGCGTGCTGGAGTGGTAAAGCCAAAAGAAGAAAAGGATAAAGAACGCGTCAAAGATCCGGGTAATCCGCCTGCCGATCGAGCAGGCATTAACCCGCAAGTAGATGTGCGCACGTTTCTTAGTCCTGATGAAAAATCAGTGGAGGAAATGCGCAGTCTTGGATTTACACTTGCACAAGTTGTTCCTTACGGGAATTTTTTACCTGGACAATCAGCGTTGATTTTACTGGGTGGAAAATCAGCAGATGAGATGGTACTTGCAAGCAACTCGTCATTGTATTCAGAACTTGTAGGCACGCAAGGGATGTATCCAAACACGATTATGGGAGTAATGGCCAAGTGGCGCGAACTTTATAAAAATGCTTCTCTTTCAAAATCATACCAGGCTACATATGCGTCTAATCGGCAGGGGAGCACGCGGCCTGCTAATGATCGAATCCTAGAAGCTTTTTACCCGGTGATTGACCAACGAATGCCCGTTGTTTTCAAAGCTGAGAAAATGCTGGATGTGCAGCGCGTGCTTACATTGAAAAATGACTTGAATTTGCCCGTTCAGATTGCAGAAGTAAAAGAAGGTGGCATGATCGCCAATAAAATTAAATCATCTGGCGCAAAAGTTTTTCTGGCTCTTGATCTTCCTGATGAAATAAAAAAGGATGACAAGAAAGATGCAAAGAAAGATTCTGCGAAAGCAAAGACACCTGAAAAAGAGAAAGTGAAGACGGCACAAGATATCGAAAAGGAAGCCTTAGAGAAAAGAAAGGCAGAAGCAATTGCCACGTACACCGCGCAAGCGGCTACGTTAAATAAGGCAGGTATTACGTTTGGCTTCTCAAGCCTTAGCGCAAAGTCAAAAGACATTCCGGCAAACTTGCGCAGAATGATCGCGGCTGGCTTACCCGAAGATGCAGCCCTTGCAGCGCTTACTAC
>CAZNCO010000672.1:0-2893 GCA_964571345.1 uncultured Ohtaekwangia sp. | reverse complement strand
CCTGTATAGAGAACATAACTACTTGTCCATAAAGCCTTGTTGATTGGGAAAATTATGTCCCAGGCAAGTCCGGCCAACATTACAGAAATGCCTATCAGAAAGAGCCAGTTAGTGCGTGCGCGAATGGTGTCAAACTTTGAGAAATATTGTCCCACTAAGATTCCCAGCATTCCAGTACCGAGTGCAGGAAGTGTACTTAAAATTCCTTCAGGGTCCCATGTTTTACTTTGCGACCAAAGATGGCCGTCTAACAGCAACCGGTCAAGCCACGCTCCCAAGTTCGTTTCTGGTTCAAGACTAGGGCCACCTATACCCGGCACAGGAATGAGCGTCATTAGAATGTAATAGGTGAATAACACCAATACCGTAATTCTGATTTGCGCAAGCCAGTGGGTAGAAAGGTATATGATTGAGGTGAAAAAGAACACTACACTTATTCGCTGCAACACCCCAGGAATGCGAAGGTGCATCAATCGCTCCCAACTAAAGACCGGAAACCACGCAAGGAAAATGCCCAAAAAGAAAATGATTAATGATCTCTTAAGAATTTTGATGAATACATTTCGGGTTAACCCATCTTCCTTTTTGTTTTGATAAGAAAAATGAATAGACATTCCAACAATAAAAAGAAAGAAGGAAAAGATAAGATCGGTTGGGGTGCATCCGTTCCAGTGCGCGTGAAGCAGCGGTGGATAAACATGTTCCCAACTGCCAGGATTGTTGACTAAAATCATGGCTGCGACTGTGATACCGCGGAGCACATCAAGCGAAAGGACTCGTTCTTGATTCAAGTTTTTTTGATTGATTCTTAAGGTAACTATATTCCATTGAATAATTCAGCTGTTTGCAGATACTCGGGGATCATCGTATTCCAGCCAAATTTTTCGGTGATGAGTTTTGAGAATGTGGTGGCACTTTCCACTTCGCCATGCGTAATAAAAACTTGTTTTGGCGCGTTTGATAAAGTCGAAACCCAGCGGATAAGTTCACGTTGGTCGGCATGAGCCGAGAGTCCGTGCACTTCGCGAATATGGCAGTGCACGGGCACTTCTTTTCCAAAGATGCGAATGGTTGGTTCACCTTCTGCAATTCTTCTCCCGCGAGAACCCTCGGCCTGATAGCCAGCAAAGAGCACGGTGTCGTTTTCTTTTGGCAAGCGGTGTGACAAGTGATGCAGCACGCGTCCTCCTGTGGCCATGCCGCTAGCCGAAATAATGATGATGGGTTTCTTAATGGCATTCAAAGCCTGGGAACTTTCTCGCGTATTACAGAAATGTATATTAGGCGAATCGAATATGCTGATCAGTTCGTTGTGCTCTTTTGTAACCGGAATTTTGTGTAACTCAGCATGACGCTCGTAGAGATTGGTCACACTTATTGCCATCGGACTGTCAATGTAAATTGGCATTGTGGGCATTGACTTAGCCTTCATTAATTTAATGAGATAATAAATGAGGCTTTGTGTTCTGCCCAGCGCAAATGCCGGAATGAGCAGTGCACCTTCGTTCGCATATGACTCATCTACGATTTTGCAAAGTTGATTTTCTACATCAAGCATTGGGTTTAGCCGATCGCCATAGGTTGATTCTACCAGCAAAACATCGGTAGGGGGAATGGGATCGGGTTCGTATAAAATTGGATCTTCATATCGTCCCAGATCTCCCGAGAAGGTGATGGTTTTTGTTTGTAATTTACCCTTCAAATGAAGTTGGATGAATGCTGATCCGAGGATGTGCCCTGCATTGTGAAAGGAAGCAGTAATATCCGGAAGCAGGAAAAATTCTTTCTTCATGGGCTGGCTTACTGTAAGTGGTAGCACAGACTTTGCATCCTCCACCGTAAACAATGGCTCCGGATGTTCGTGTTTGGAGTACCCGCGCTTAAACGCGAACATGGCTTCTTCTTCTTGCAACTTGGCAGCATCTTGCAGCATGATACTCATTAAATCTTCCGTTGCAGCCGTACAAACTATTTTTCCTTTGTATCCATCTTTAACAAGCCGCGGTAAATAACCAATGTGGTCGATGTGGCCGTGCGTGATGATGACGATGTCTATCTCTTTCGGATCAACTGGTAGAGGATTCCAGTTACGGAGACGTAATTCCTTTTTACCTTGAAACATACCACAGTCAACCAGGATTTTTTTATTGTCGACCTCCACTAGGTATTTGGATCCTGTTACACTTTGAGCGGCACCAAGAAATTTTATTTTTACGTTCATTAAGAAATTTAGTTAACTGAATTTATTTCCTTCTTTAAGATTATCCTAAAAACAGAACCTTTGCCATATTCGGATTGAACAGTAATGTCGCCTCCAAGCTTGAGCGCTGCTTCGCGAGCAATAAATAAGCCAAGGCCGGAGCCCTTTGAAGTAAGTGTTCCACGATAGAACATGTCAAATATTTTAGATTGAATTTCCGGCTTAATTCCTTCACCATTGTCTTCAACTTCAATAATCATCATGTCATTTTGCGGATGAGAAGAGATTCTAATGTAAGGAGATGAATCAAATACTGGCTTTTGAAATTTTACTGCATTTGAAATGAGATTATTCAAAATCATTTTTAAGCGCAACCGATCTGTAATTACCTCGTCTTTCAATTCAGATAGATCAATTTTTAGTCCCTGAAAACTTTCAAGGTGCTCAATATTTGAAAGGATTTCCGTTGTAAGTTGATGAAGGTTGATGCGCTCTGGCCGAACATCCAACCTTTTGTTCTGTGAGTATTCGAGTACCTCGCGAATGAAGCGATCGAGTTTGGATACGCTCTGTGAAATTTTGCCCAGGTATTCATCTTTTTTTTCTGGATCTTTATCCATTCTGCTGATGTTCACCAACCCCTGCACTGATCTCAATGGGGCACTTAAATCGTGCGAAACGCTGTATACAAAG
>CAZNCO010000671.1:0-2897 GCA_964571345.1 uncultured Ohtaekwangia sp. | reverse complement strand
TAGCCACACTCCAGCACTGGCTAAAAGTAATGCGGTAGCCAAACAAAAAACATCCTACCCAAAGCACAAATCCAATCACTGTAAACTTCCATAGATAAATAAATGGGATGGAGAAAAATTGCAATGCGCTGATCACCTTGAGAATCATTCCTTCGGGGCGGTCCTGTAAAAATTCAAAAGCGGCAGTTTCACTCTCGATAAAGGCTTTTTTTACATACAGTAAAACTACCGTTACCAGGCAAATCAAAAGAAACATTAATTTTTTATTGGCGTTGAAAACCGATTGGCTTTCGAGTTCGTTTGTCATTTGTGTATATGATATTCAGAAAATCTTCTTAATCTTGAAACTGCAATTTAAGCGCCCTTCAGTAGGCAAACAATGATCGTAACCATTTCATGAAATTTTATAGAATTGAATATTTGTGCATGAAAATGGTGAACCCTATCTTAAAATCTACCGTGTTGGGGCTATCATTGATCTTTGCCGGTCATTCAGCTTCCGCGCAAGCGAAAAAAGATACCACCATCATTCTTATCAATAGCATCACCATCCAACTGGAGGCCACTGATGCTCTCAACGATTTATACAATTTTAAGTTTGAGAAGGCTGAACAACAGTTTCGCTGGTTTAAACAGAAATATCCGTGGCATCCTCTTCCTTATTTTCTGTTGGGCTTGAGCGAATGGTGGAAAATCATGCCTAACACGCGCGAAAAAAAATATGACGATCGCTTTCTGGCCTATATGGATAGTTCCATCACAGTGGCAGAACATCTATTTAAAAAAAATCCAGAGTATCGCATTGAATCTTCATTTTTTCTGGCTGCAGCATATGGTTTTAAAGGCAGGCTTTATGCCGATGAAGAACGTAAAGATTGGCTAAAGGCTGCCGCAGAAGGCAAGGCTGCATTAAAGTATATGGAGATCTGTCGCGAACAAAACAACCTAAGCCCAGAGTTACTTTTCGGAGATGCCCTTTACAATTACTTTCGTGAATGGGTGCCGGAAAATTATAAATCGCTGAAGCCAATCTTTTGGTTTTTCCGAAAAGGCGACAAAAAGTTGGGGCTGCAGCAACTCAAAGAAGTTTCTTACAATGCCTTCTACACGCGCACTGAGGCGATGGTATGGTACATGCGCATAATGGCGGGTTATGAAAATAATAATGCGCAAGCTTTTCAAGTTGCAGAATATCTACATCAGACTTTTCCTGACAATCCTTACTTCCATCGTTACTATGCACGCATGCTATATGCCACTGGCAACTACCCCGAGCTAGAAAAACAAAGCAAGCAAATCCTAGCGCGAATTGATAGTGCCCAAGTTGGATACGAAGGGGTGAGTGGCCGGTACGCAACCTTTTTTCTAGGGCAGATGTATGACTTTAAGCGCAAGTGGGATGATGCCAGAAAATATTATGAGATGAGTGTAATGTATTCTGAGCAGGTGCATGCCACTTCTTCAGGCTACTATTTGTATTCGCTAATCGCCCTGGGAGAAATTTGTGAAAGGCAAAAAGACAGAGATGGCGCAAAAAGATATTTCACGAAAGTAAAAAAAATTGCTGGCCGCAAAAACGAAGCCTACAAAGATGCCAAACAGAGGTTGAAAAAATTGGAGAAAGCCGAATAGTTTCATTTTATGCTACTCAAATCTATTTTAATCTGTTCGGTGTTGCTCTCTGATTAAATTTAGCAAGAACTATCCTGTACTCCTTCCTATAAGCTGGGTATGTGAGGCCAGCAAAATACTTTCCTATGTAATGTAATTGATTGTAACGAACGGATTGCCAACCTGCCGAAACTTAATTTGCTGATATTAATTTTTGGCTTTGAAAAAAATAATTATAGCTATCCAAATCCTAATTTGCGAAACTAACTTTACGTCACGATACGCGGGGTTGTTTTTAATTCTATTAATAAACCTTCAGCAAGGCAAATGTCAGAATACTTCAAACATTGCTGACATACAACAATCGCTTGCAAAAGCAATTCAGCAAAAAGATAATCAAAAGGCAACGCAGTTTGCCCTTCAACTAGCCGATGTCAACGCAAGTGATAAAAAATATGAAGAAGCTATTCGTTATTTTACGCAGAGTCTTCAGTATTCAAAGCCCTTCAAGGATTATGTAAGCCAATATAAAGCCTACTGCGGACAGGGGCACTCTTTTGCTCAGCTTAACAACTACAAGTATGCGATCAATGCATTCGAATCGAGCATCCAAGCTGCTGAATCGGCTCATAACAAAACATTTCAAGCGATTGCGTTTTTCCAATTGGCAGCTGTGTACGAAGATGCCGGCCGTTACAAGAAAACTATTGATCCATTGGAACGTGCCTTGGCTCTAAGCGTGGAGTTAAAGGACGAAACATTGCAACTTGACTGCTACAATAAACTGGCAGTTAATTATGCAAAACTTGGCAATCAGGAAAAATCCATGGTGAATAAGAATTTGTATAACCAGATGGTCGGCAGTCGCCAAAGCAGTGAGCTGAATAAAAGGAAACTAACTCAACTAAACCAGCAAATAACTCGGGTAGAGGCCGAAAAGGAATTAACTGAAAAAATGCTGACACTCGAGTCAGAAAAGTTAAAACGAACCAAAGATTCTTTACAATTGATCGAAGCCATCAATCATGAAAAGGAAATGCAAATCAGTTTGCTAAATAAGGAAAAAGAACTGTCGGAATTAAAGCTTCGTGAAAAAGACATACAAATTGAAAATGAAAGGCTCTGGCGGAATTCAATTATCGGAGGAATTTTGCTAGGCACAGTATTGATTGCAGTTATCATCATTGACTATCGTAAAAAGCTACAAGCCAACAAGAAAATTCATCAGCAAAGCGAAAACATGAAGAGCAGTATTAACTATGCCAAAAGAATTCAAGAAGCCATGC
>CAZNCO010000670.1:0-2912 GCA_964571345.1 uncultured Ohtaekwangia sp. | reverse complement strand
CACAACTCAAGACCACCGCGAAAGTGGAATAATAAAATAAACTCGGCAATTCAAAAAACACCCAATTGCCTTCTGCCCTTCTAACTATGTAAGCGGATGTTAATCCCATAAATAACATCATCACGCTTGCCATAAAAATCCACATGCCAAATTTCTTTGGATGCATTGCCAAAGGTCTTTTGGGCTCCTCGACTAATCTTAAATCTACAATCTCTTCCATATCAAATTTTGTCTAACAAATAAGCAATCTGCACAATCGGTAAGTATAAAAAAGATCCAAACATAATTCTTAAAGCTGACTGGCGATTGCCTGTCTTCATTAATGAAAATGTCTGCGCAAAAAAAGCAACTCCACATACGGTGGCCACAATTACTGAGTTCAACCCTGTGATTCCGAAACGAGCGGGAAGCAAACCAAGTGGAATGAGAAACATGGTATAGATCATGATCTGAATTGCTGTATTCAAATCTCTTCCACCACCGGAAGGTAAAAGCTTGAAGCCGGCCTTTTTATAATCTTCGTCTGCTACCCAAGCAATTGCCCAAAAGTGAGGGAACTGCCAGATGAATTGGATACCAAAAATAATCATCGCTTCATGCGAAATAAAATTAGTAGCAGCAATCCAACCAAGCAGCGGAGGCAATGCTCCTGGAATAGCTCCAACAAACACTGCAATTGGGCCTATCCTCTCTAAAGGAGTATAAACAAAACTGTAAAGAATAGCTGAAATAATTGAAAGTACTACTGTAAAAGGATTAGTGAACTCCCACAGTAAGACAATACTTACCGTAAAACAAACAACTGCAAAATAAATCGCTTCGTTAACTGAAATCCTCCCGGTAGGTAATGGACGTTTACTTGTTCTCGTCATGACCTTGTCGAGATTGCGCTCAATTATCTGATTAACCGTTACCGATGCTCCGGATAAAAGAAAACCACCAAATGTTAGCATGAACATAACCGTCCAATCCACCTGGCCCCTTGTTGCCAATCCATAACCAAATGCACAGGAGAAAGCAACCAGAAGTGAAAGACGCACCTTCAAGAGCTCCGTGAAAGCTTTCACTTTGCTGATCACAGTGATGGGAATTGAGACTGATTGAACTTCTGAAATCATTACGCTTTACTTGTATTTACTTCCCCTATTTTCATTCCAAAAAGTAAGAATACCTGAGCTCCAAAAACCAATGTCGCAAGTAGTAAGTGAGTAGGTTGCAACCAGGCAGGAACCCCTCCATACGCCATCCCAACTCCGGTTAAAACTGAGGTCAAAATTAATAGTAATAATGAAAGCAATAAAGGTTTTGACACGCTAGTTTTTGACAATCTGTAAAATAAAATCACATGCAGGATTAAAACCACCCATGAAAACGAACGATGTATGATAAAACCTATCCCAATTTGCTCAATCCAGGAATTGCGAGGAACTAATCTAACCACTAGATCATCTACCAACTCACGCACACGTGTTCCCAGATACACCTGGATAAGAATTAAGATAATACTTCCCGAAAGTAAAATAAAATCACTAACCGATACTAACACTCTTGATTCCTCAACCTTATAAAAAAGCGAAACAAGTTGAGAGATAAGCACGAATACGAGCATCATGTGAATTGTAATCGTCCATGAGGTAAGGTTAGTCGAAACTACAATGGATCCAAACCAACCTTGAATGAGCACAACAACTAACACAAGTACACTCATCCAAAATTCGCGTGAATATCTTGATCTTATTTTATAGGCCCTATATACAAGGATGATAATAAGAAGCCCAATTGTAACACCAACCAATCGATTAATGTATTCAATCCACGTTTTGATAGGATTAAATTCTGTTTCTTCCAGAACAGATTCATCGTTTAATAACTGATCAGCGGTTTCCTGCATACCAATAACACGAAGAAATCCAGCAAACTTTACATTCTTCTTCTGACGAAATTTCGAGTAATCTTCTTTATAGGAAAACGGAAGTTGATTGACTGACGTTGGCGGAACCCAACTTCCAAAGCATTTTGGCCAATCCGGGCAACCCATTCCTGAGCCAGTAGTTCTGACGATGGACCCTACCAATATTAAAAAATAAACAGCGGCTAAGGTAACAAGACAGTGTTTCTTGAAAGCCTTAGCCGCTGAATTATCCAATTTATTTTAGATAAGAATCTCTATTAATGATGCTTCTCTTCTACGGAAATGGCACCTCCACTCATCTCCAATTTAATCTGATCATTTTCGTGCGGCAGATTAGATTCAGGTGTTTCAGAGAATGGAATGTGCTGAGGAATAAAATCCTCTTTAGCACCTGGCTTGCTGTAATCATATGGCCAACGATAAACTGTTGGGATTTCACCAGGCCAGTTGCCGTGTCCTGGAAGACGTGGTGTTGTCCACTCAAGTGTATTTGAATTCCAAGGATTAGCTGGGGCCAGACGACCACGGAAAATACTGTATATAAAGTTGAACAGAAAAATAAACTGAGCGAACAGCGTTATAATCGCAGCAACACTCACAAGGAAATTAAGATCTGCGAAACCACTGAACGTTTCAAAATTTGTCCACGAATAATATCTTCTAGGGAATCCAGCAATACCAATATAATGCATAGGGAAGAACACCATATAAACCCCAACAATGGTAATCCAGAAGTGAACATATCCCAACTTATCATTCATCATGCGTCCAAACATTTTAGGGAACCAGTGGTAAACACCAGCAACCATACCGAAGAAAGATGCGCTACCCATCACAAGGTGGAAGTGGGCTACTACAAAATAGGTATCGTGCAATTGTATATCAACGGCTGAGTTTCCAAGGAAAATCCCCGTAATACCGCCAGTAAGGAAGAAGGAAACCAAACCGATGGAGAACAACATAGCTGGAGTGAAAATTAAATTCCCCTTCCAGATTGTAG
>CAZNCO010000669.1:0-2914 GCA_964571345.1 uncultured Ohtaekwangia sp. | reverse complement strand
GGATATAAATTTTACAGAAGAAGAGTTGCAACGCTATAGTCGGCACTTTGCCTTGCCCGGCTTTGGGCCAGAGCAACAGAAAAAACTCAAGCAATCAAAGGTAGCCGTGGTGGGTGCGGGAGGACTTGGCTCCCCGGTGCTGATTTATCTTGCTGCTGCCGGGGTGGGACATCTGGTGATCATCGATCACGATACAGTGAGCCTTAGCAACCTGCAACGGCAGATTTTATTTTCATCCGATGATCTTAAACAGTCGAAAGCGCAGCTGGCGAAAGAAAAGGTAAAAAAACTCAATCCCACAGTTTCCGTGACCGTGGTGGAAGAAACATTATCATCCAAAAACGCGCTGGCTATTTTAGCAGGCTGTCATTTGATTGTTGATTGCACAGACAATTTTCCCACGCGCTACCTGGTGAACGATGCTGCGGTGCTTTTGAATATTCCTTTCGTATATGGTTCCATCTTTCGGTTTGAAGGACAAGTGAGTGTCTTCAACTTGCGAGGTGGAGCAACGTATCGCGATTTATTTCCGAGCCCCCCGTTGCCAGGATCTGTGCCGGATTGTGAACAAGGAGGAGTGCTGGGCACCCTGGCAGGGATTATCGGAAATATGCAGGCGAACGAAGCCATCAAAGTTATTAGCGGAATAGGTGAACCTTTGAAGGACAGACTTTTTATTTTTGATTCCTTCTATGCAGAGTCGCGAACGATTGTTATTCCCAACAAAAACCAACGTGAAAAAATTAAATTTCTCATCGATTATGACGAGTTTTGTGGACTTACAAAAAAACAAACTATGAAAGAAGTAACCGTTCAGGAATTGAAAGCAATGATGGATGAAAAAGCAGATTTTCAATTGATCGATGTGCGCGAGCCGCATGAATATGACATCTGCAACCTGGGTGGCGAACTGATTCCACAAGCCGAGATTCCACACAACGTAGATAAGATTTCTAAAACAAAGCAGGTGGTGGTACACTGCCGCAGTGGCGCCCGCAGCGGCAACATGGTGAAGTGGCTTGAAGCACATGCAGGCATGACTAACCTCTACAATTTAAAAGGCGGTATTCTGGCATGGGCGAAAGAGATTGATCCGAGCATGCCTACTTATTAATTTTATTCAGAAGCTTTCGGAGGTCTGTGAAATCTCTTACCGTTGTTGGAGTTCTTCACGAACAAACTAAGGCATATTGCATACATCTCGAATAGTAATGTCGAAGGCATAACTTTCAACCATATTGTTAAAGTCTATTGGTAACACGTTATGCTTTGGGCTTTTGATCAATAGAAAATACATTGTTTGAATGAAACCAAACTACGTTACCAGATTTTAAAATCTCCTTAAATGGTTCGTTTTCCAGCTGACGCGATAAATTATCTGCATTATCATTTGTCTTTAGGATTCAATATGCGTTTAACCGTGATTTTAGCCGTCCATAAAATCATACTCGCCTCTTGCAACTAAAAATATTTCCGTTTACATCATTTGATCATTCATTTAATAATTCAATAACTCGCGGGTGAGACATCATGCCTTTCAGATCATACGCTTTCCTAAGGCGATCCGCCATGCCCTTCTTCACTGCAACTTCAAAGTACTTCAAAAACTGAGCTGTGTCTTGCCTATTTATCAAATGCGTTCTTGCTAAATTGACATAGACTACACCCGCGTCAGGGTCAATCTCTAGCGCCTTATCAAAAAAGAACAAAGCCGAATCTATCTGGTTGTTAATCCTATATGCGAGCGCAAGATTGCTAAAAGCGAGCGTTCTTCTCAGGCGTGTTGTCGACCGCGTTAACATGGAAATGACTTTTTTCTGTTGTACCAAGCATTCCTTCGTTTTATTTTGCTCTTGAAGCATCATCCCAAGGGCTGCATTCAAATTGATATCATTTGGGGCTTTGCTCAAACCTTCTCTAAGTATCGTTTCAGCTGCTGCCGGTTTGCGTTCCGTTAACAGAGAACCTGCCAACGAAAAATATGCGAGCGGTTCAAGCTTCGTGTCATTTAATGCTCGGTCAAACAAGAACTTGCTGAGTCTACGATTTCCTTCAGCATCTCTATTTAAATAGTGACGCGCTAAAACATACGGGCTGGAATACATTAAAATTGACTCAGCCGATTTCGTGGTAATCTGTGTTACAATTTTTTCATAGGAGCCGTCAAATGGAATTTGATATCTTAATGGATCATTAGAATTGACTTTAATTGTCAATATTGCGGTATCACCATCTAATACAATATCCCCTTTTATGATTTTTTGACCATCTACACCAAGAACCTCTCCAAACATATGAATAATCGATCGAATCGGAATTCCCGTGCCAACAATATCTACAGATATATCATCTTGATCAAATGCGTTGCTGTAAAGCGCTGCTTCCTCAGAAAACCGCTCTGTTTTCATTATAGCAATCAGTGATTCAGAGATACGATTTGCCACGACTTCTCCGCTATAACCATTAGCTTCAAGAACTGAAGGCACATGAATCTGCTGAATCGTATAACGACTATCGAGCAATTCAGAAGAAATGAAAATCAAAGCAATTAATACAAAGATAATTGTAAAGCCCTTCAGCAAAACGGACGTAATCATTCGTATTGATTTCTCGACTTTTCGGATGGTCAATTTCCTCACGGAGCGTTTAGAAGGATGACCTTTCTGTAGCGGGTATTTCTTCATTAAATATTTCATTTTCGGAATAACAGATACCTTGATTTTCATGTTAAAGCCGACCTAATGTGAAATTGGTCATGTGACCGCTGACATCAACACCTCATTGTTTGTCGTTTTTCTAATTATCTTTCAATTTTTAGTTAAGCTTGATCAGATACTCCTGTACCTTTTCTTTTTTCTTTTCCAATTTGCCTGCCGTTTTTCAACTTCGCTTGTGTAACTGATCTCAGTTATAT
>CAZNCO010000668.1:0-2918 GCA_964571345.1 uncultured Ohtaekwangia sp. | reverse complement strand
GGATAACCACGGCTCACCCTCGGGTCAACCACGGGATAACCTCGGGACAACCCTGCTTTTGACCGCTTCTGTCCTGGTACATGTCTACGAGGATGCACGTCCGGAGGTGATCAATGCGCAACTCGCAAAGGTTATCATGAGTATTTGATGCGAGCCAGCGGGCTTCTTCTAGGTATAAAAAAATCCCTGCAAATTTCTTTACAGGGATTTCAAACGGGGGTTCGAGTAATATTAACCAAACAATTTCCCCAGCATTCCGCCAAGTCCACCACCCTGGCCTCCCGTAATTTGATTGAGCATACCGGATACATCAAAGTTGTTGTTGCCGGTGAAGGTTTGCATCATATTACTTAAATCAAAGGAGCTGTCGTTGGGATTGTTGGTTTTACTTACCAATTGACTCATCACTGTGGGCAATAAATTTGACGCCATGCTCTGTGCCGCTGACGATGAGATTCCAAATTTACTTGCCACGCTACTCGCCACCGAAGAAATTAATTGTGTAACGATTGGGTGCGAAGTAATCGAAGACCCGCTTTGAAAAAGGCTCGTGAGCTGGCTTAAATTTCCGGACGTGGCATGATTTTGCAGTCCGTTGAAAATTTGCTCTGCCACATGCTGAATGGCAGCACCATTGTGCTGGTTGGGTATAGCCGGGTTGTTGACAATCGCGCTTCCTGCGTGTTGTTCCACCAATTGAATTAATTGATCTAACATAAAATTTAAAATTAGACGGTGAATTTAATTGAAAAGCCGGTCTCTTCGAGCTATTCGTCTATAAACTTCTGTTTTAATCCCCCTCAATTTTGTAAGTTTAATAAAACCTAACCCTGACCTCATATGATACTCATGCATTTAAACTATCTGGCAGTAGCCGTATCGGCTATTGCCTATTTTGCGCTTGGCGCAATTTATTTTAATCCCAATGTGATGGGCAAAGCCTGGATGGAGGGCCATCAACTTGGCAATCCAACAGAAGAAGAAAAGAAAGGCGTGCCTAAGCTGATGGCGATGACTTTTGTAGTTTGCCTTTTTGCGTGCATTGCCCTGGGTGCACTGGTAAAAATTATTCATCCTTCAAGCCTGCTGGTGGGTGCAAAGATCGGGCTTGTGGCCGGAGCGTTTGCTACCATAGCCATTGGGATGAGTTACATGTATACACGAAAGGGCACAAAGCTTATCGCGATTGATTCAGCTTATCATGTGATTGGCCTCGTCATCGCTGCGATCATTCAGACTGCATGGTTGTGAGTGCCCGGCAGAATTATTTTTGCTGAGAAAATGTGGTTTTTGCTGGAGAGTTTCAGCTGTCCCTGATGCAGTCCAATAATTTCGTTGGCGATCCAAAGTCCCATGCCGAGCCCGTTACTCATGGCTTCGGCTTTTACAAATTCGTGTTTGAATTTTTCCGGATCTGATACTGATTGCGTGAGCGGATTTCTGATTTCGATTTCAATCTCATCCTGATGACGTGTTACGATCTGGATCGAGGAATTGTCGACTGAATATTTGATGGCATTCTCCAGGAGGTTTACCAATACGGTTTCCATTTTGTCTTCATCCAATTCAATCGAAACCGTATCTGTGTGCTCTTGAAGGTCGATACGGATTTTTGATTTCTTTTCTTCACTGAGGTATTTTACTTTTTTCAGGCATGAATAAATCAATTCCGGTATCTCCACTTTCTTCTTTCGTATACTCAACGACCGTGATTTGAGTTGGCTGATCATGAGAAAGTCGTTTACAATTCTTTCCAGTCGCTCTACTTCTCTTAATAGATCATGCCAGCGATGTTCCTCTTTCACCAGCGTGAGTTCTGTTTTCATAACAGCCAGGGGTGTGCGCAGCTCATGGGCAGCGGAGGCAAAAAAGTTCGTTTGGTTTTGAATTGAGTTTTCGATGCGCAACAACATGTCATTGATGGTAACTGCCAGCTCGCGGTTTTCATCTTTTGAGAAAGGCACCGGCACCCGCTCAATGCTGTTAGCTGCATTTATATTTTGTGCCACACGAATGATTTTCTTGATAGGACGAAGTGTGAATCCGGCCACGATATAAACCAACGCACCCGCGATAAGTATCGATACCAGGTTTGCTGCGAAAAGATATGCCTTTAATTCACTGACGTGATCTTCCTGTGTTCTATTGCTGCGACCCACTGATAGGAAAAGCTGTGCTCGTCCATATTCTACCGGTCGCGACAGGGTTATGATTTTGAACGTATCATATTCCAACACCGGCTGACTGCGAAGTTCATTCAACTGTACGGGAAAGTTTGGCGAGGCAAAGATGGAGTCGCTTTGAAGTTCGTTGGCTGCCTGTATAAAAATAGTGTAGCCAATTGCCGGTAATGGAACGATCGGAGGATCGATTCGCACTTGTGCAAAAAGTTTTTCTCCCTCTGCCATTAGCTCGCGTGTGTCAGCATTCACCAGCAGTTGCTTCACTTTCGTGTAGATGATGTAATTCACAGGTAAGATGATGCTGATGAAAACCCCGAAGAAGAGGAGTGCAGTTTTACCTTGGATGCCGAAGATGGATCGCTGAAGTGTCAATGGCGGATTAATTCTCCTTCAATATAATACCCCATCCCGATTTTTGTTTGAATGAGATCCGGCTCACCAAGCTTTTTGCGTAATTGTGAAAGATGAACTTCAATCACATTGCTGCCCATATCAAAATTTACCTCCCATACTTTCTCAGCAATCTCTGTTTTTGTGACCACTCGATTGCAGTTTGACAGCAGAAGTTCGAGCAAGGCAAATTCCCGTTTGGTCAGGTAGGTTTCGGTACCTTGATTAAAAACTTTTCGCGTAAGCAAATCCATTTCCAAATGTGCTAGCTTGTAGTGCGTGGCATGACGTGCATTTGCTTCTTGCAAAACAAGCGCCTGATGAACCAAATCTTTATTAAAAGGT
>CAZNCO010000667.1:0-2925 GCA_964571345.1 uncultured Ohtaekwangia sp. | reverse complement strand
TCCTTTTACTTCGTCAATGTCTATGCCCGCCAATTTCTTAGGAACTGGTTAATAGTTGGAGAATGTTAACGATGCTGATGCACGCCCTGAATTGATTGTCCGTAAGTCAGTTACGTAACCAAACAATTCTGCCAATGTAACATCAGCTTTGTTAACCTGTGCACCGCCACGTGTGTCCATCCCTTTCATCAAACCTCTTCTGCTGTTCAAGTCTCCCGTTACAGAACCTGTATACTCATCAGGAGAGATTACTTCCACTGCCATGATAGGCTCAAGCAACTGGGGAGCACACTTCTTAGCAGCTTCTTTGAAACCAATTCTAGCCGCCAATTCAAACGACAATGAATCAGAGTCCACATCGTGATAAGAACCGTGGAACAATCTTACTTTCATTGAGTCAATCGGATAACCAGCCAATGGACCGTTCACCATCGACTGCTCGAAACCTTTCTGAACAGCAGGAATGAATTCGCGAGGAATAACACCACCTACGATATCGTTCACAAACTCAAGCCCCGGTTTATCATCAGGTCCAAGTTCGCGAGGAGAAAGTTCAAACACAATGTCAGCAAATTTACCGCGACCACCTGTCTGCTTCTTGTAAACTTCTTTATGTTCAACTGACTTGGTAAGCGCTTCTTTGTAAGCAACCTGAGGAGCACCCTGGTTAATCTCTACTTTGAACTCGCGCTTCAAGCGATCGATGATAATCTCCAAGTGTAATTCACCCATACCGCGGAGAATTGTCTGACCAGTTTCCTGATCTGTATTCACACGAAGGGTAGGATCTTCTTCCACGAGCTTAGAAATCGCCATACCAAGTTTATCAGCATCAGCTTGTTTCTTAGGCTCAATCGCATAGCCAATCACAGGCTCCGGGAAGATCATTGACTCAAGAATCACTGGACGTTTTTCGTCACAAAGCGTATCGCCTGTTTTAATGTCTTTGAAACCTACTACTGCACCGATGTCTCCAGCTTGCAATCTTTCAATTTGATTCTGCTTGTTAGCGTGCATCTGGAACACACGAGAAATACGTTCTTTCTGTCCAGAGCGAGTATTCTGAATGTATGAACCTGACTCCAACACACCAGAGTAAGCGCGCACAAAACACAAACGACCTACGAACGGATCGGTTGCAATCTTGAACGCAAGACCGGTAAATGGTTCTTTTTCGTCAGGACGAATTTCGACAGGCTCGTCAGTGTCAGGGTTTGTTCCAATGATCACATCCTTGTCTAGTGGTGAAGGAAGTAACTCCATCACGTAGTCAAGCATGGTTTGAACACCTTTATTCTTAAATGAAGAACCGCACACCATCGGCACAATCTTCATATCAATCACAGCCTTGCGAAGCGCGGTAAGGATTTCAGCTTCGGTTATCGAGTTTGGATCTTCGAAGAATTTCTCGATCAATGTTTCATCGTATTCAGCAACCGCCTCCAACAACTTCTCACGATACTCATATGCTTCTTCCTTCATGTCATCCGGAATCGGAACAACTTCATAGGTCATTCCTTTATCGTGCTCATTCCAGATAATTCCGCGGTTGTTGATCAAGTCAACCACACCCTTGAATTGATCTTCGGCACCGATTGGCAACTGAAGAGCAACTGCCTTGCTTCCTAATTTTTCTTTTACCTGCTTACAAACACCAAGAAAGTCTGCACCAGAGCGGTCCATTTTGTTAACGAAACCAATACGCGCTACTTTATAATTATCTGCCAGGCGCCAGTTCGTTTCTGATTGAGGTTCAACACCATCCACAGAACTGAACAAGAAAACAAGACCATCCAATACACGCAATGAACGGTTCACCTCAACGGTGAAGTCCACGTGACCAGGTGTATCGATAATGTTTACGTGATATTCGTTTTTGCGGTATTTCCAATGTACTGTAGTAGCTGCTGATGTGATGGTGATACCACGCTCCTGCTCCTGCGCCATCCAGTCCATGGTTGCTGCACCTTCGTGCACTTCTCCAATCTTATGGTTTACACCTGCATAGTAAAGGATACGCTCGGTTGTAGTTGTTTTACCTGCGTCAATGTGCGCAGCAATACCAATGTTCCTTGTGTACTTTAAGTCCCTTGCCATTTGTTCTTAGAATCTGAAATGTGAGAATGCCTTATTCGCCTCTGCCATACGGTGGGTATCGTCTTTCTTCTTGATAGCAGCACCTTCACCTTTTGAAGCTGCCAAGATTTCAGCAGCCAACTTATCCATCATGGTTTTTTCACCACGCGCACGTGCGTAGTCAATCAACCATTTGATACTCAAATTGATTTTACGCTCAGGTCTGATTTCAACCGGCACCTGAAACGTAGCGCCACCTACCCTGCGGCTTTTTACCTCTACAGAAGGCATCACGTTGTTCATGGCGCGCTTCCATACTTCAAGTCCGTTTTCTCCGGCAGCCTTTTTCTCTACTTGCTCGATGGCATCGTAGAAAATATTGTAAGCTACGCTTTTCTTACCACGCTCCATCATATAGTTCACAAACTTTGTTACCAAAGTATCCTGGAACTTAGGGTCAGGAAGAAGATATCTCTTTTTAGGTTTAGCTTTTCTCATGATTTCAAAATGCTTTTATTATTTCTTTCCTTTTGCTGGAGCGGCAGCAGCGCCTTTTGCGGCACCTGCAGCACCTGCCTTAGGTCTCTTCGCTCCGTATTTAGATCTGCCCTGCAACCTTCCATTTACACCGGCAGTATCCAATGCACCACGGATGATGTGATAACGCACACCTGGAAGGTCTTTTACCCTTCCTCCACGGATAAGCACGATAGAGTGTTCCTGCAAGTTGTGGCCCTCTCCAGGAATGTAGGCGTTAACCTCTTTTCCATTGGTAAGACGCACACGCGCTACTTTACGCATGGCCGAATTAGGCTTTTTAGGAGTAATTGTGTACACACGAGTACATAC
>CAZNCO010000666.1:0-2926 GCA_964571345.1 uncultured Ohtaekwangia sp. | reverse complement strand
GAACTGGGTGCTGGTAGATTTTGTGGGCCAGATCACGTTTGGTGGTACCTTTATGGGCCTCAATGAATTTGTAAAACAAAGTACCAACGGTGCGTTCGATGGATTCTCACTTCAATATATTTTAGGACAAATCTTCCGGCTTTTCGCTTTTGCGATGGGAGTGGCGTGGGACCAGACCTTACAGGTAGGAAGTTTGCTGGGTCAGAAAATGGTGGTGAATGAATTTGTTGCGTATGTAGACCTTTCCAAAATGAAACTGGCAGGTAGCCTCGATGCCAAATCTATTCGCATTGCCACCTATGCGCTGTGCGGCTTTGCCAACTTTAGTTCAATTGCTATCCAGATCGGAGGCATTGGTGGTATGGCGCCTGGCCGCCAGGGCGATTTATCGAAACTGGGTTTGCGCGCTATGCTCGCTGCCTCGCTCGCTACCATGATGACTGCTACAATTGCAGGTGCAATTTTTTAAAAAATCAGAGCAATTTACTGCTCGAACGAAGATACATGGTCGCCAATGACCAATCTGCTTGCTTCACCTTTTGATGTATGATGGGCAACTACTTATGCCTCTTTTTAAGCACTTCCACTACTTCCTCCAAGGTATGATTTTTACTTGCCAGTAATACGAGGTAGTGATACATCAGGTCGGCAGCTTCGCCTAAGAATTTTTCCTTGTCGTTGTCTTTTGCTTCGATTACTAACTCCACGGCTTCTTCACCAACTTTTTGCGCTACTTTGTTGATGCCTGAGTCCATGAGTTTGTTGGTGTATGACCCGGGCTTTGGATTTCTCTTGCGGTCTTGAATTGTTTGCTCAAGGAAGCCCAACCCCGCAGGTTCATTTTTCTCTCCAAAGCACGTATCCGTGCCTAAGTGACACACGGGGCCAACCGGTTTTACTTTGATGAGCAGTGTGTCTTTATCGCAATCTGCTGCCATTGAAATTAATTCAAGAAAGTTTCCGGACGTTTCGCCTTTTGTCCAAAGTCTTTTCTTTGTTCTGCTGAAAAAAGTAACGCGTCTTTCTTTGATGGTTTTTTCCAGCGCCTCTTCATTCATGTACCCCAGCATCAATACGCTTGCCGTCTGGCTATCCTGAATCACGCAGGGGATCAATCCGCCTGACTTATTGAAATCCAAATCTTTTAAATCAATCATAACTTAAAGTCTTACAGGAATATTTTTTGAAACCAGGAATCTTTTTAGTTCTGGTATTTTGATTTCGCCAAAGTGAAATACACTTGCGGCCAGGGCTGCATCGGCACAACCAATGGTAAATGCTTCTGCAAAATGCGTTGCATTGCCCGCACCCCCCGATGCGATCACAGGTATTTGCAAGAGCTTGTTTAGTTTTTCCAAAGGATCTAAAGCAAATCCATTTTTTGTTCCATCGTGATCCATGCTGGTAAATAGAATTTCACCCGCTCCGCGCTGCTGGCCTTCTTTTGCCCACGAGAAAAGTTTCTTGTCCGTAGGTTTGTTTCCTCCATGAGTGTGCACCATCCATTGATTATCAACTTTTCGTGCATCGATAGCAAGCACCACAAATTGTGATCCGAATGAACTCGCAAGAGCGTCAATCAATTCTGGATTTTTTACAGCAGCGGAGTTAATAGACACTTTATCCGCGCCTGACTCAAGTAAAGGCTCAACATCTTCAATCGAGCTAATACCACCTCCCACGGTGAACGGAATGTTGATGCGCGCGGCAATTCGTTTTACCAGGCGCGTAAGGGTTTTTCTTTTTTCGTTGGTAGCGCTGATGTCAAGAAACACAAGCTCATCGGCACCTTGTTCCGCATAGGCAGCCGCTAGCTCTACCGGATCACCGGCATCTCGGAGGTTTACAAAGTTGACACCCTTTACTGTGCGCCCGTCTTTGATATCCAGGCATGGAATGATTCTTTTGGTGAGCATGGATCAAATATGTTTCAGCTCTTCCAGCTTGATTCTGCCTTCGTAGATTGCTTTGCCCACAATAGCTCCGTGCATATGTATGTAGCTGAGTTCTTTCAGATCGTCCAGGCTTGCGATTCCACCACTCGCATTTATTTTTAGGTCGGGGAATTTATTTTTTAGCTTTTTGTACAATGCAATGTTGGGGCCTTTAAGCATCCCGTCCAGTCCGATGTCAGTACAAGTGAGGTACTGCAGTCCTTTGTCAATAAACCCATCTACTAACTCAAACAATCTGAAGTTGGCTGATTCGAGCCAGCCGTTGATCATTACATTTTCATTTCTCACGTCTGCACTGAGAATGAAATTTTCGGCCCCGAATTTTTGCATCCACTCTACAAACTTATCTGGTTCTTTAATGGCCAGACTGCCGATGTTAATCTGGTTCACACCGAGGTCCAGTAGCTGTTGTACTTCTTCTTCTGTTTTCACACCTCCGCCAAAGTCAACCACCAAAGCAGTATTTGCTTGTATCTCTTCTACTACTTTCCAGTTTACTACTTTTCCCTTCTTCGCTCCATCCAAATCTACCAGATGCAGGTATTCAAGATCTGCATTTTGAAATTCAAGGGCCACATCCAGCGGGTCTTCACGGTATACTTTTACTTTGCCATAGTCACCCTGGGTAAGTCTTACGCACTTGCCATTAATGATATCGATAGCCGGGATAATTCTCATAACAATCAAGCAACGGTTAAAAAACTAGTTAATACTTTTTCTCCAGCTGCGGCTGATTTCTCGGGATGAAACTGAACTGCATAGAAATTATTTTTTTTCATAGCCGATGAGAACGGTAGGGTGTAGTCGGTAAGGGCGGAACTAAAATTAGATTCAGGCACATAGTAACTGTGCACAAAGTAAACGTATTCATTTTGCAACGAGGCATCCAGCCAGCTATTTTTTAGCTGTAACGAATTCCAACCCATGTGCGGCACTTTATGCTGAACATCGCTCTTGAATAATTTCACTGT
>CAZNCO010000665.1:0-2934 GCA_964571345.1 uncultured Ohtaekwangia sp. | reverse complement strand
CACTAGTAGCAATGCGACCCACTACCTGCCTTAATAGCACTTGGTCTATCTGGTTGGATGTTAATTCGCCTAACATAAAAATATATTTTAGTGAATGTCTACAAGCACCAAGTAAAGCTATTGAATGCATCATGTATAGAATATGACCTGCATCGTGCACGGGCTTGACAAAAATCATAATTGACCAATGCACAATGTTCAATCAAAACGGAAATCATCACTTTTCGAAATCTTCGTCATTTGTTACTCCACTCGATTTTTAAAACTTTAAAACGCGTATGAAAACGTTGAGTGTGATAGGTATTGTGATTGTGGTGTTGATTTCAAATTGTTTGAATTCGCTTGCGCAAGACTCTATAAAAAATCAACCATTACCAATTCGCAAAGATTCCGTTAAAAAAGATTTAAACACAATTGAAGCTGGGATTCGTCACGAAGGGTTTAATAAGAATTATAGGAGCAGGCTATTTCTGTATTTGCAGTACGGAAGAAAAATCAAGAATGTTGATGTGTTTGTGAAGATGATGCACTACACTTTTGGTTCCCTCGATGGATGCCAATTTGAAAGTGAAGCTTATTGGAAATTCAAAAAGAAGGGCTATGCATATTTTGATGCAGCGTATTCTGATGCCATAATTCTTCCTAATTACAGACTACGTGCAGAAGTATATCAATATGCAGGCAACTTTGAGTGTTCATTCGGTGCAGGAGTGGTGAAACCATTTACCTTTCGGGAGATTCCATTGGTTACGGGAACGATCGGTTATTATCTTGGAGATTATTATATCTACGCGCGCCCCACTTTTTCGTATGTAGATAATGGCATCACGAAAAGTATATTCGTTCAGGGACGCAGATATTTTTCTAAAACAGATTTTGTAGCTGTCAGTCTTTTAAAAGGCGCGGATACAGGTACTAGTCGAAACCTAAATGCTATTATCAATTCTTTTGGTATTGATACATACTTGATTCGCTTGAGTGGGCAGCTAAAGCTTGGTAAATACAAACTTGGTGCGGGTTTAGATAATGGTGGAATTTTTATTCCTGAACGGGGCGAGTATGCGAAGTTTTTCGGGTTTGATGTTTTTATTAACAAGTCATTTTGAATGGAGCTGTTGCATATCATCGGGTATATTTCTTTAGGTTACGCGATACTCTATACAGGGTCGAAGGTAATCTTCTCGTTGCTTTCGTTGTTAGAGATAAAAATATATTTCTCGAAGTACGACCATATCATTGATCAACAAGAATTGAATCAGCATTTACAACGCAGTCATCATGAGCTTCCCCTGGTGTCGATTATTTCACCGGCCTACAATGAGGGGATAATAATCATCGATACTGTTACTTCATTTTTGGAACAATCGTATAAAAAAAAGGAGGTTATTGTTTGCTCTGATGGGGGCACCGATGGCACGCTTGAGAAAATGATCAAGTACTTTGAGTTGGAGGAAGTAGGAGACACTTTTACACATAGCCCCAATATCGTGCACAAGCCGGTGAAGCGATATTTTCGGTCGATTAATCCGCGATTCAAAGATCTTATTGTTCTTGATAAAATTAATGGAGGTAAAGCCGATGCTCAGAATGCGGGTATTGCTATTGCAAGTGGAGAGATCATCACAATTGTAGATGCTGATTCGATTATCGAAAAATACGCACTTATTCATCTTACTGACATTTTTGAACGCGAGCCTAACACCATTGGCATTGGTACGCCCATTGGCATCGTCAATGATTGTAACATTGGGCCTGACGGAGTAGACGATGCTTCAGTTCCTAAAAGTTTTTGGGCGAAGATCCAGGTTATTGAATACTTACGGTCGTTCTTGTTAGGGCGAATGTTTGCCCAGCGTTATCGTGGTTTGCTTATGTGTCTGGTGCATTCGGGGTTTATAAGAAATGGATTGTAGAAGCGGTGCATGGGTACACTACGGGGTCATTGGCAGAAGATATGGATATTGATGGAAAGATTTGGCGGTTTATCGATTTCAATAAATTGCAGTATCGTGTTCGTTATATTCCTGAAGCATTTTGTTGGAGTGAAGTACCGGAGAGTTTTAAATCACTTGCAACACAACGCGATCGCTGGTCGCGGGGAATGACCGAGACTCTTTGGAAAAATAAGGACTTATTTTTAAACCCTCGCTTTAAGTTGTTGGGGATGTTCTCATATCCATATTATCTTTTTTTTGAGTGGTTAACTCCATTTATTGAAATTGGTGGACTGATCTTTTTGGTTGTGGCTGGAGCCTTGGGATATTTTTCTTTCTTAATGGTGCCGCTGATCCTATTGATTTATTGGGTAGTAGGTATTTCATTGAACATTGTTGCGTTGTCTGTGGAAGCAATGACACGCGGACATTATAAGGACCGAAGAACTCTTTTGAAGCTTAGCCTTTATGCGCTGCTCGAGCCTTTGTTCTATCACTGGGTAAATAGTTTCATGTACGTAGTTGGAAATTTCAGACTTGTATTTTTTAATAAAAAGGGCTGGGGTAAGATGGAACGAATGGAATTACGCAAAACCCCGGTAGATACCACAAGCCTGGAAAAAGGAGCATTAGTGCCGGTGCTTAAAGAACAGGCATGAATTTAGTTTTACAATTGAGGCCGTTTTAAAAATAGGAGATGAATAAAACAGTTATATGCATGGTTTCATTTGCCATATGCGGTTGTGGCGTGCTTGAGGAGTTGCCAATCTTTGACCACCCGATGCCAGAGTCGGCAACAGTTGAAAATTTTATCGATAAGAAATTTGATGACGTGTATGAAAGCCTAACAGATTCTGCCTATTTAATAATTGATGGTGGTACGATAATTATTAGGGACTTTTACAACGGCAATGTTCGTCCTATGGATGCTGACTCTCTCAAGCATCGCATTGCTGACATTCAGGAGCCTGACCATACGACTTCAAGTGCAGTAACAGTC
>CAZNCO010000664.1:0-2943 GCA_964571345.1 uncultured Ohtaekwangia sp. | reverse complement strand
CCCTGGAGCCTGGTGACAGACAACTCTCAACCGTCCTCTCTCGAAGTATCCATTCCCCAGGTTACACCCGATGAAAATTTCAGCATCATGCTTTCCATTGGCATTCGCTACGGAGCGATCACCAAGAGTGGTGCAGTTGAACAGGTAAAATATGTGGGCGCAGCCAAGGTGCTGGGTCTCGCCTAAAAAAAATTATCAGGAGCTGGCGTTAAGCGAGAAAATTCTGAAATGGAGAATACGATAATTTCTTTAAGTAAAAATTATCAGCTTATCTGAAGTTCCTTCCTTCCGGAAAAATCTTTCCTTGAACAATTTCGCCAGATAAGAAAGGCGAGGTTGTTTCATCTGAACGGCTCATGGGTTTTAAAGTTAACTCTCCTTTTTGGGTGGCAGTCAGTTGCTGCAACAGTTTTGAAAAATTAAAACAACGCTTTACAATCACGTGAATCACTTCGCCCTCGCGTTGTAATTTTCCTTCTACCATCAGCAACTTTGATTGAATGATCTCCTTGCGGTATTGATCAAATAGGTCTTTAAATACTAACAGGTTCATTGTTCCTGTTTCGTCTTCCAGTGTAATAAAACAAATACCACTTGCTGTTCCGGGGCGTTGTCTTACAAGTATGAGCCCGGCCACTTTCACCTGTTCTCCATCTTTTGTTTTATCAAGCGATGCCGCTGAGACAACATGAAGCATCTCCAGCTGCTTGCGCAAGAAACTTACCGGGTGCGCTTTTAATGACAATGCAGTAGCCGCATAATCCTGAACCACATGTTCCGACAATGTCATCTCCGGAAGGGTTACTTTTTCCTCGAAAGAATAGCCTGAAGGCTGATCGCTGTAGATACCCATCGGGCGGTCTTTTGTAGTTACTTCCCACAATGCATCCCTCCTGTCATGACCAATAGAACGGAAGGTGTCTGCATCGGCCAACCTTTCAAGTGTAGTTTCTGCCAAGCCTGTCATGCGAAGTTCGTGCACTGAAGCAAACGTCTTTTTATTTCTGGCTGCAACCAATAGCTCTGCCTCTTCCTGGCGAATGCCTTTTACTTGCCGGAAACCTAATCGAAGGGCAAAGTATTTTCCGGATTGTTCTTCCAGTTTGTTATCCCACGTTGAATAATTGATGTCAACCGGCAGCACATCCACACCATGCTTGCGGGCATCGATTACAATTTGTGCTGGCTGATAAAAACCCATCGGCAAGCTGTTCAACAAAGCACAGGCGAATACATCAGGATAATAACATTTAAGCCATGAAGAAACATAAACGAGCAATGCAAAACTTACGGCATGGCTTTCAGGAAATCCATAACTGCCAAATCCTTCCAGTTGTCTGAACACACGTTGAGCATACTCCACGGTGTAGCCATTTCTGACCATACCTTTGATCAACTTGTCTTCAAAAAAAGAGATCTTGCCTTTTGCTTTAAAAGTGGCCATGCTTCTGCGTAATTCATCGGCTTCTGCCGGAGTAAATCCCGCAGCAACAATAGCAATCTTCATGGCCTGCTCCTGAAACAATGGAACACCCAGGGTTCGCTTTAGAATTTCTTCCAACTCTTTTGATGGATATTCTACCTTCTCTTGTCCGTTTCGCCTTCTTAAATACGGGTGAACCATGTCACCTTGTATTGGCCCTGGCCGCACGATGGCTACTTCAATCACCAGATCATAGAAGCATTTAGGACGAAGCCGCGGAAGCATAGATTGCTGTGCCCGGCTTTCAATCTGAAAAACTCCAACAGTATCTGCATGGCTCACCATTTCATATACCGCAGGATCATCTTGTGGAATGTTAGCAAGTGTGAGTGCGCGGCCATACTTTTCTTTTACCAGGTCAAACGCTTTGCGTATGCACGTGAGCATTCCCAATGCGAGAACATCTATTTTCAGAAAACCCAGCGCTTCTATATCATCCTTGTTCCATTCAATATTCGTGCGGTCTTGCATGCGGGCATTCAATACAGGACAGAGGTCGGATAACTTTCCTTGCGTAATCACAAACCCACCTGTATGCTGACCTAACTGTCGTGGGAAGCCAATAAACTGTGAAGTGAGCTGTAGTACTTTTTGAATGGTAGGATCATCTGGGTTAATTCCCTGGCTGATGATTCTCTTTTTGTCGAAGCCTTCGTCTTTAAAATCCCAGATCAACCCTGAAAGACGCTGAATGGTATCTACGCTAAGTCCCATGGCTTTGCCCACATCGCGGATAGCGCCTTTGTGATGTTGTTGGGTAACAGTAGCCACCACAGCTGCACGATCACGTCCATATTTCTGATAAATGTATTGCATCACTTCTTCCCTTCTTTCATGCTCGAAGTCTACATCAATATCCGGAGGTTCGTTGCGGGCAGAAGAAATGAATCGCTCAAAAAGCAATTCAAATTTGGATGGATCAACAGAGGTAATCCCCAAACAATAACACACTGTTGAGTTGGCAGCAGACCCCCTCCCCTGGCAAAGGATTTTTTGTTCACGAGCATAGCGAACGATGTCATACACCGTCAGAAAATATTCTGCATAATTCATCTGTTCAATGAAGGTCAGCTCATACCTGATATTGTTTTTTATTTTTTCCGGTATCGCTTCGCCAAATAGTTGTTTTGCTCCCTTCCAGGTGAGGTAAGAAAGTTCTTCTTGCGGAGATCTTCCTTCGCTGGTAATTTCTTTGGGATATTGATACTTCAGTTGATCGAGCGAAAAAGTGCATGCTTCAGCGATAACCTGAGTTTGTTGAACCGCATCCGGATATAACCAGAATAAACGCTGCATTTCATCTGGCGATTTAAGATACCGCTCAGCATTGGGATACAACCGAAAGCCAGCGGTATGAATGGTGCACTTTTCCCGCACACAGGTAACAACATCTTGCAGCTCTCTTCTATCAGGGTGATGATAATGAACATCGTTGGTGGCCACCATGTGCACCTCTAAAT
>CAZNCO010000663.1:0-2945 GCA_964571345.1 uncultured Ohtaekwangia sp. | reverse complement strand
GGACCAAACTGAGCGTGGTTACGATATCGATGATGTTCTTTACCGCTACCAGTTTCATGTAATGCCAACTTACGAAACGCTAATTGAGCCCCTAAAACACAATGCAGATTTGATTATACCTAATAATGCGCATTTTAAGAGGGCCCTGGAAGTATTGGTCACCTTCTTAAGATCTTAGGGCTTGCAAATTTGGAAGGATTATCTACTTTTGCGTCCGCTGTTGAAATGAACATTAAGTCTTTATATCGCATTTTCATCCTATTCGTGGGTATCTGTACGGTAGCCGTTATTATGCTTTCAAAGACATTCTATCCTGCAAATGAAAACTTGAAGGATAAGGACGCCAAGCAAAAAACGGAAGCATCCATTCACGCACCATCGGATGTGGCCTCACAAAGCAATTCAGTTGACATCAACCAGCACCAACCTGGCTTAATTACAACGCTACAATTAGACGAAAAAAGGGAAGGTAAATTCACGATAATAACCACCACCTTCACTTCATTATTTAAAACCTTATTTAGGGTAGTTATCTCACCGAACGCTCCCTAAGCCTTCAGAAGATTACAGTTCTGAATTTTTGATTTTTCTATTCTCCTAAACTTTTTAATTAATTAATTCTATTTAACCATGCGCAACAAAGGAGTTGTAATTGTATTAACAATCGTTATTACATTACTCTGTATCTATTATCTCTCGTTTACCCTGGTGTCGAATAATATTTTGACAAAGGCAGAACGATATGCAACCGACAAGAACGGTGCACTTAACCTGGCAAAAAAACAATCTTATTTAGATTCACTTTGGAACAAACCTGTTTACAATTTATTTGGAGCAGAATATACATACAAAGAAGTAAAAGAAAGTGAATTGAGTCTGGGGCTTGACCTTCAAGGCGGTATGCACGTAGTGTTGGAAATTTCTCCTATTGACATTATCCGCGGGTTGAGCGGAAACAACCAAGACCCTACCTTCATTGCGGCCTTGCAGAAAGCGAGAGACATGCAGAAAACAAGCACTGAAAGTTTTAGTGCCTTGTTTTACAAAGCATTCCAAGAGACAAACCCAGGCAAGACGCTCGCATCAATGTTTACTTCTGCGGCCAACAAGGATAGAGTAAAAATTACTGATAGCGATGCGGATGTATTAAAATTCTTAAACACTGAGATTGAAAGTGCTATCGACCGCTCTTTCACCATTTTGAAAACCCGTATCGATCAATTCGGAACTTCACAGCCTAACATTCAACGCTTACAAGGAACCGGACGTATTCAGATCGAAATTCCAGGTGCCGATAATCCACAGCGCGTGCGCAAATTATTACAAGGTGTTGCCCGTCTTGAATTCTGGGAAATCGTTGAGCCTTACGATCCGCAATTAAGCTCTGCTCTCACCGCCATCAATCAGTTGCTGCTCAAGGAACAAAATGCTAAGAGGACAGCGACAGCAATTGAAAAGAAAGACACAAACAACACCTTAACAAACGCTGTTGCTAAAAATGATACCACTACTAAGTCTGCTCTTGAACAACAGCTTGCCTCAAAGGACAGCACAGGAAGTTCATTGGATTCATTGCGTTCAGCAACCTCTTCACCTCTTTTTGCCCTTAGCTCCCAGGCTGCTCCTTTTTTGTATCCGGTAAAAGATACGGCCGTCATCAATCGTATATTTAAGCGTGAAGATGTTCGTGCGTTGATGCCTCGCACGGTTGGTGTATTCTGGAATGTAAAATCCGACCCGGATATCACACCAGGCATTGAAGATATTCAATTGAATTTCGTAAACCTTGGAAGAAGTGGTAAACCACTTTTGACTGGCGAAGTAATCAACGATGCACGTCTTGATTTCGATCAATTTGCAAGACCTGCAGTAAGTATGACAATGAATGCCAGCGGTGCAAAAACGTGGGGTAAAATAACGGCTACTGCCGCAGCTAAACGCCCTCAAGGAAGAATTGCAATTGTATTGGATAACTTTGTTTACACAGCACCTACCGTGCAGGGAGAAATTCCAAACGGAAATTCGCAGATCACAGGAAATTTCACAAATGATGAAGCTAAAGACTTAGCGAATGTGCTGAAGGCAGGCTCGCTCCCTGCTCCTACACGCATTGTGGAGGAAGCGATCGTTGGTCCTTCGCTTGGAAAGGTAGCACAGAACCAGGGTATCTTATCCATGGCGGCTGGTTTAGCTTTGGTCGTTATCTTCATGGTGGCTTACTACTCTAAAGGTGGATGGGTTGCCAACCTCGCCTTGCTGTTCAATATCTTCTTCATCCTAGGAATTTTAGCCCAGTTAAATGCAGCTCTCACCTTACCTGGTATCGCGGGTATTGTACTGACAATGGGTATGGCAGTAGACGCAAACGTGTTGATTTACGAACGCATCAAGGAAGAAATCAAAATGGGGCGCAGACTTCGGGAAGCCATTACAAAAGGATATGAACGTGCTTTTGCAACAATCTTTGACTCCAACCTTACCACATTGCTCACAGGTATTTTCCTCTTTGTATTTGGGCAAGGGCCATTAAAAGGTTTTGCCATTGTGTTGATGATTGGTATTGCTACTTCATTCTTCTCAGCAGTTTATATTTCACGTGTAATCATTGAGTGGATGGTGCGCAAAGGAGATGAAGCGAAGGTGTCATTCGAAACTCCGATTGCTAACCTCGTAAGGCAGCGTGGCCAGTTTGACTTTATCAAAAATCGATATAAGGCATATGCATTTTCAGGAAGTATTGTGGTGATCGGGTTCATTTTGATCGCCATCCAAGGCTTAAACCTGGGTGTTGATTTTAAAGGTGGTCGCTCTTTTATCGTTTCCTTTAGCAAACCAGTAGTAGGAACTGACATGAAAGTAGCGTTGAGTGACAGTTTTGAAAAACAAGGCACTGAAGTAAAAAATTATGGAAGTAACAACAGACTGAAGGTAACCACGTCCTATCT
>CAZNCO010000662.1:0-2947 GCA_964571345.1 uncultured Ohtaekwangia sp. | reverse complement strand
GAAAGACTCTCTTTGAACGATTTTTCAGCTGAAGCCTTGATAACCTCAAGTGTTGAAAACATCGGAGCTGTTGTAATGGTGCTTAATATTTCCAGCGGGCTTTTTTGTGCTATCTCTGAGATGATGTTTTTCATCACGAAGGTGACGTGATCCTTGTCAAGTTCTTGCGAGACAGTGCCAAAGATGCCTGTTCCTCGTATTTCTTGAAATCGTGCTTCAAGTCTTTTTATGTTTTTTTCATCTTTCAGTTCTCGGTAGATGCGTAGTGCTTTTTCAATAAATGATATCGCAGCAAGTTGCCTCGGGGTATTCTCAGCTTCCTTTGCTAGAGCTTCATATAATTGCGCTTTCTTCAATTTATAGTCCATCAACTTTAAGCCTGCCTTAGAATCTAGGCTTGCCGATATGTCCACTATATACATGGCTCCCCACAAATCACTTTTCTCCTTTACCTCCATTCCCTTGAAATTCTGGGCGAGGATCACTGAGACATCGAAATAATTCTTAAGTACCTTGTATTCGTCAATCAACATCCTTGAAATATCAAGAAGAACGCGTAGGGTGTCCCGCCTATTCAAGTCCCACTGCCTATGCGTATCAAACAACCACTTTGAGATTTCTTCAACTTTATCACTGAATTTACTCAGCAGTGCTAGTGTTAAAGCAGACTCTATGGTCAGGAGCATATGCATTCCGTAGTGTGCAACATTTTTTTCCTCAAGTGCCTTTTTCTTATAGGTGTCAGCAAGTTCAAATAACTCGGAACAGAGTTGCTTTTTGAAATCATTGTGCCGTGAAAACGCTGTCGGTTTTTGAAAATACAAGATCATCCCGTATTCCGTTTTTGAAAACAGATTTTTAGTCTCCTTGTATCTTTTCTCCAGGTGCTCAAAATCTTTCTCATCAAAAGTTGAAATATCAGGCCATACCATCGGCACTTCATCGCCATTTTCCAACTTTTGTGTTCCGCTCATTTGCCAGGACAAGCCCCTTACTCCTTTTTTTTCTTCGTCATACTTAAATGACTTTCGTAGTGCAAATGCATGCCTTTCTATTTCCGATTTTTTGAGTTCGTCTTTTTGGTTTTGCTTGATTAACTCGCTATTCAATTCTTGCAAAAGTCTATTGATTTCGGATTCGTTTGCAACATCAAAATTCGAGTCATCCAGTTTTTTATGAAATTCCTCAAGTGCGCTCATGGGATATTAGGATAATAGTTCGTCAGCGCCCAGTGCCGCCACATTTGGCCAAAGGCGCAACTGGCTTGGGAAGTCTTATTCCATGGAGAATTTGTGCAGTGGTTGTCAGTGTGTATACCGCCCTGGCGACAAAAATCAACGAGTTCACAATTTCGTTGATATCCCATAAGAACATCATAGATTTGATTGATAGCCCAAATCACTCCGTAGTTTGGAGGAGTACGCACCGCTCTTGGATCTGCGATCGAGACTTCCCCGCAGGCGTTTGTTATTAGCGGAGTTCCAACATTGCTCATGTAGTCCGCAAATGCGCGATTCTGTGTCATGTGGCCACCTCTCGCAATGTTAAGCGGAAAGGTTGGATTAGCCCTTCGATACCGAATGCCCATCGAAACCAAGTCGCGAAGCCAATCCCTAACGGGGTCAAGATTAATGTCATGAAAATATCCTACCATCTGGTTAACAGCTTTGGATCCGACTGGGTCAAATAGTTGTGCAATTGTCATTGGTCTTCCATTGTAATTTATGGCAACACTTGCGACTAACGAATAAATGTCCTCTGGAGAATTAACAAGGGCTGGTTGATTTCTTATGGTCAATAAAACATCGTAAAATATTTGGCCCGGGTGAAATGCAGCAAGAGAAGCATCGCACAATGCTAATACATTCAATCGATCTGCTCCGAGCTCGGGGTAAATCAACTCAACCAATTTCTCTGCGGCTCGATAAGGAAGGTCCGGGGAAGGCGGTGCATTTGGATAACACTCCGTCTCCATGATATAGGCCATGCTTTCAACGATGCATAATGCACCGAACTCAAATGATTCAGTTCTTCCGTCTGGCGTGTTATAATCGATCAAGATATAGGGGACATCTTTTCTTCCCATGCGAGAATCAACTTGCCTTTGCAATTTTTGATGACCTGTTAAATTTGCTTCGTCATCCTCTCCGCTGCCATTATAGCAACTCCGCTGTAGAAGTAGATTTGCATAAACGTTATCCGTATTGTTTTGAACCGGAATTACAGGCACATTGAATCCTCCTTGCGGCAATCGAATTACATGATTATTCACATACTTCATATAGTCAACAACCATGTCAATGTTACTTAGGCCAAACGTGGTTGATATATCTTGGATAAAATGGCAGTATTCGTGAAAATAGGTGCTCTCAGCCTACTCATCGTTAAGCGCCCTAAGATCAAGTAAACTTTCTGTGGTGTCAACGTGCATTCTGATAAAAGTTGGCGAATAGAAACCTAGGGTCGTATTAAGTCTTTTCCTCATAAAAATTTTGGTGAAAGTTCTAAGTTACTGAATTCTCATTGGTATACATTGGTTAATAACATGGTAAGGCCGAGGACTCTATTCTTTTTTCCATCTACTATGAACTTATTCACCGCGAGTCTTGCTAAAACATTTATCGATTGAATGAATTGGGGCTCAAAAAAATTCCTTCCTCATGAGATAGGGCCATCCCTTTAATTTTTAGAAATGTGAGGCTAGCCACCCACTCAAACAAGCTCAAATCAATTCAAATAAAATTGTAAACGAAAAAATCTTCCCCACCTAACCCCCAACTTGTGAATTTCTTATTTTCTGATCTCGCAGTTTTGAACCAAGGAACAAGCATGAACCTGTTCAGAAAAGTGTATGGAAAGAGGCGAGCAGATTTTTGATTTCATCAATAGTGTTGTTTCGGACACTCGTCTGAGACCCATCCACATCGCACTTTCCACAGCTCTCTGC
>CAZNCO010000661.1:0-2958 GCA_964571345.1 uncultured Ohtaekwangia sp. | reverse complement strand
AAGAAGTTCCGGTTTGCAGTTTGTGAAGAAGCCAGCGTGTCTTTTTTTGTGGGGGAAAATTTCGATGGTGATAATTGGGACCTGAAGAAAAATAAATTTGAAAAACTGGATCAACATCATCTGACCAAAGCGATTGATCTTAAACCACTCTTGAAACCGGAGGAGAAAGACAAACTAAAAATAAAACTAACGGAAGAGGGCACCCACTTGATCGCAATGCAAAGTAACTACACAGCGATCGAACTGGAAGCTGCCAAATTCAACTCGTACCTGGAAGAAGATGGGCTTGAAGACATAATAGCAATTCGCGCCAAGAGGAATGAGACTAATAAACCTGGCAAAGAACGTTACGCCAGATTTGCAAAATTGCTTTTGCAAGCAGGGAACAAAATGGATGAAACCTTCAAGAAGAAAGTAGGGTTGCGTTTGGAGATTATCCCTCATGAAAATCCGTACAAACTAAAAAGTGGCGATTATCTGCAATGCTCTGTGTTGGTTGATGGGAAGCCAGCTCCCCATCAACTGGTGAAGATCTGGAACAAAATCAAAACCACTACGTTCTTGCAAAATGCTTACACCGAAAATGATGGCACCATTAAATTCCCGATCAGCACGAAAGGACCATGGATGGTGAGCACTGTAAAAATGATCCCAAGCGAAACAGGCGATGCCGAGTGGCAAAGTATGTGGAGCAGCCTGGTTTTTGGTATTGAATGATTATGAGCGAATATATTTCATCAGAAAAAGCCCCCGAGCCTGTTGGCCCTTATCCGCACGCTCGCAAAGTGGGTAACTTACTTTTTCTTTCCGGTGTGGGCCCGAGAAAAAAAGGTTCAAAAGAAATTCCGGGAGTGACATTGGACGGAAACAGAAACATTGTTTCCTACAACATCGAAGAGCAGTGTCATTCCGTCTTTCAGAATGTGAGATTCGTTTTGGAGTCTTCCGGTGCGAAATGGGAAAACCTGGTGGACGTAACGGTGTTTCTCACTAACATGAAAAAGGATTTTCCCATCTTCAATAAAATCTACGCAGAGTATTTTCCAGACAAAGCAACGCAACCATGCCGCACAACAGTGGAAGTGAATGCATTGCCAACTCCGATTGCGATAGAACTAAAATGTATCGCGGTGATTAATTAGATCGAAAAACTCTCGCCACAACCGCAAGTGCGCGTGGCATTGGGGTTGATAAATTGAAATCCCTTCCCATTTAAGCCATCGCTGAAATCAAGAGTTGTACCTATCAGGTAAAGCAAACTCTTTTTGTCAACGAGGATTTTGATTCCCTTGTCTTCGAAAACCTGGTCCGCAGGATTAATTTTATCATCAAAGCCAAGATCATACATTAAGCCCGAACAACCTCCGCCCTTCACAGAAACGCGTATATTGTGTTCGGTACTTTTTCCTTCTTCATTACGAAGGCTGTGAATTCTCTCTTTTGCTTTTTCTGTTACGATAATCATACTGCTCACATTTCATTTTACGAAATCGGATTCAGAACAACACTGAAAACGGTAATAGTGTTCCGGTCTCTTCCATAATACAATTTTTCCAGGGCCTCCAGAATATTTCCTGCGCGGAAATAAGAAGTGTGTAGCTCGCTGTCGCTTTTGGTTGTCCATTGAATTGTATAGGAGTTCTCCTTTTCTTTAAAATTCTGAACATACTCCAGCATTTTTTTCAAAGAATCCACTTTGTCGGCCCCAGTTTCTGAATGGAAAAGGAAGGATTGATTATGTCGTGGATTGATGGTGATCAAATCCAGTTTTACTTTGCCATCGATGTTGCTGAATTCAAAAATCAAATCACTGGTGCGTAACCCCAAATAATCCTTTATCTGCTGTTGCACACGGGCAGCTTCTACATGCACGTCACTTACAGTTTCTGTTATTATTTTCGGCATCTTCTCTAAAACTCTCGGAAAGCGTTAAAAGTTTCACAAATTTTGGTCAAAATTAAGAAAACGAATTGACTTCAGCAGATATGAAAAAATTAGAGCACATCGGTATTGCCGTTAAAGACCTTGCAAAAGCTAATTTGCTTTTCGAAAAACTTCTGGGAAAGCGTTATTACAAAATTGAAGAAGTGCCCAGTGAGGGTGTGCGAACATCTTTTTTTGAGATTGGAGGGATAAAAATTGAACTACTAGAAGCCACTAACGATCAATCGGCCATTGCAAAATTTATTGAGAAAAGAGGTGAAGGCATTCATCATTTGGCCTTTGAGGTTGACAACATTTCTCAGAGCATTGAAGCCTCCTCTAAGCAGGGTTTTGATTTGATTCATACGCAACCGAAAGAAGGTGCCGATAACAAGCTGATTGCTTTCCTTCACCCTAAATCAACGAATGGTGTGCTGGTTGAAATGTGTCAGGAGAAAAAGTAATCTTACTGAGATAAATTGAAAATAACTTTAAACCCTCCCTTGGTAGTGGTGCGATTATAGGAATTAGAAACAAGCGGTTCGTTAGTGGTGTGTTCTACATACATCTGCACTGTAAGTTTTTTATTTACAACATAGCTCATGTTAGGTCTCAGCTGAAAGTTGATATTTCCATTCGTGATTGTGCTGCCTTCATCAATTCTGCGCTGAATAGTTTGATTGTTAGTAACACCCACTGTCATCCTAAATGTAACATCATTCTTCAAAGTAATGATTCGGCCCTTGTCCTTGAATGGAAGACGCATGTTATTTTTTGTAAAGCCAAGCTCTAACGACCAATCTTTTCCGTTTACTTCGGTGATTTGCGCATTGGCTACGCTCAAAGACACATCTCGTTTGGTTTTGTAATTAAACGAGATGCTCATTTTGCTTTTCGTCTTTGCACTAATCCCGATAAGGGGCGCAAACGTCTCATTAATCATTACCTGACTGATAATGTAAACCGGTATCAACTGGTTACTGGTACTGCTTGGAGCGCTCGCAAAAAAACTTGAGTTATAATTCTCTACAGGGC
>CAZNCO010000660.1:0-2975 GCA_964571345.1 uncultured Ohtaekwangia sp. | reverse complement strand
TGGGAGGATCGTTGTTAAGGATAGTCTAGGAATTATTATACCATCGGAGAAATATCAGCAAATGAATCAAGAAGAGTTTTTTGGCGACCCATATGTAAACTCCAACAATGATGTGGTTGAAGTTGTAATACGGAAAGCATCTAGAAAGGATAAGCGACTCATGCAAAGGATTAAAAAAGTGTTCGAAGATGAAGATTCAGTTACAATTATTGAAATTGATTGCACAAAAATTCAAGCGATCTTAGAGAAAATTTATGACTCGGACCAAGGAAACCGAAAAGATAGAACCGTGGGAAGTAATGATATAGATAAAGCCAATCAGCAAATTGTTGTTAGTATAATTGAAAATTGTGGTTTTCCAACAGTTGAAAATTATGGATATAAAAGTGTGAATGCAGTGTTTGTGGTTATCCAACATGCGGGAAGAAAATTAAGAGAGAAATATTTTCATCAAATTAAAAGGAGTGCTGATAGGGGAGATTTGCAATGGAGCATGGTGGCCTTAATGGAAGACAGAATTTTAATGGATAAAGGAGAAAAACAAAAATTTGGTTCTCAAGTACAAAAAGTTAATGGAAGCGACAAATGGACATTATATCCAATTGAAGATCCGGTGAATGTAAACAAAAGGCGATATGAAATTGGATTAGGACCAATAGAGGAATACTTAATGCAATTCGGCATTGATTATAAAGTGGAAAAATGAAATCGAGGCTAGTAAAGTAAATATGATGCCTAAGGCATAATTTTTTTGAGGCCTAAGGAGAAGAAAAGCCATGACAGTGGTTAAGTTAAACTTCAGAATGCGTTGTGCAATTGTCTTTAAAATCAATATTACACTTCATTAGGTTTGGCCTTCCGTAGGTAATTTTTTATTCCTGTCAACTTGAATTTATAGCCGTAGATTATAACTAAATCGAGTTAACAACTTTTTAACTCCTACTCAAATAATTCTGGTAACCTACATTTCAGAACACCGTTATGTTGAGCGGCTCATTGAGTATTGTTCAATTTATTAGTTTTGCGTCCCCTTATGACCCCTTTCAAAACCTTTTTTGTGTTCGTTATTGTTCTGAATGGCTTTGCCGAAGAATTACTGGCACAGGAAAAAAATAAGCCGGGGAAGGAATTTAGTATTAAAAAGGCAACTGGCGCTATTAAACTGGATGGAATCCTTGACGAGCCCGACTGGACGAATGCGGATGTTGCCACCAATTTTTACATGAATTACCCGGTGGATACCATGGCACCCCACTATCAATCGGAGGCACGTGTTACTTTTGATCAGCATTTTTTCTATGTCTCGTTCGTATGTTATGACAACATGGAAAAGCCAAATATTGTGCAATCACTGAGGCGCGATTTTGATTTTGATCTCAATGATAACATCGGAATATTTCTTGATCCCTATAACGACCATACCAACGGGTTTTATTTCATTGTCACACCTTACAATGTTCAACAAGAAGGAACTGTGTCTGGTGGCGGTACCTCGGGAGACTCTTTCAATGCCAACTGGGACAATAAGTGGTATTCGGAGGTTAAGCGCTACGACAACAAATGGATTGCTGAGTTGGCTATCCCTTTTAAATCATTTCGTTACAATGCCAATGCGGCAAACTGGAACGTTACCTTTCTTCGTCATGATCTGAAACATAATCAACTTTCGTGTTGGATTGCTACTCCCATTCAATACGTACCGGCTTCTTTTTCGTATACAGGAAAGCTTGCATTTGATCAACCGCCTCCGCATCCGGGTGTGAATATATCGGTGATCCCTTATATCACTGCAAACACAACAAAAGATTCTGAACATGGTGGAACCGCGGATAAAGGTGGTAACCTTGGCTTCGATGCGAAGGTGGCAGTTTCACCGGCCCTCAATCTTGACTTAACTGTTAATCCTGATTTTTCGAATGTAGAAGTAGATCGGCAAGTAATCAATCTTACGCGTTTTGAATACCAGTTTCCTGAGCGCAGACAATTTTTCTTGGAGAATAGTGACTTGTTTTCAACACCGGGATATCCTGATTCGCGCCCATTTTTTTCAAGGCGAATTGGATTGGTAAGAGATTCGTCAGGCAATTTGCAAAAGGTTCCGATTGCCTACGGTGCACGTCTCAGCGGAAAGATCGGTAAGAATTGGCGTATTGGCGTGATGAATATGCAGACCAAGAAGATGGAAGCACTTGGGTTACCTGATCAAAACTACACGGTTGCCGTAGTGCAACGTCAGATCTTTTCACGCTCCAATTTTGACTTATTTATTGTCGATAAAGAATCGCTTGGCGTGGGACAATATGATTCCAAGAAATATTACCATTCAGAGTTAATACACACCGATATTATTGGAAAGGATACGGTGAAGAGATTGAATCTGTACAACCGCGTGATGGGTGTTGATTATAATTTATTTACCAAGAGCAACCGTTGGAACGGAGATTTCTACTACCACAAATCATTTGATCAGTTTACTAGTGATAAGAATTATTCTTATGGAACGTTCTTAGGATACTCCAGCCGTCATTTCAACGCGTTTGCTGCCACAGAAGGGATGGGCAAAAATTACAATGCGGAAGTTGGATTTGTTCCCTACCTGGCCGTTTATACGGATGGATACCGCAGTGGATTTAATCGGGCTGAGGGAAGATTTTATCCTAAGACTGGCAACATTACAAACATGGGGCCCGGGCTTGAATTCGATTATGTGGTGGTACCCGATGGCACTATGACTGACAGAACCTGGGTAGCTGATTATTCAATCAACTACAGGAGCACTGCAAGGCTGAGCGGACAAGTGCGAAGAGTTTTCCAAAAATTACCTAGCGACTTTAACCCCATTGACCCAAAAGATAATATTAGTTTTTATACAGGTCAACAGTTTGAGTGGATGGAATACAACGCGCAGTATAATTCTGACCCGCGCAAAGTATTTACCTACATGATAAAATATTCCGGAGGCGAATATTACAATG
>CAZNCO010000659.1:0-3001 GCA_964571345.1 uncultured Ohtaekwangia sp. | reverse complement strand
TGGTGATATTGAATATGTTTGGTGTGTTTGGAAGTTAATTTCTCCGTGCATCCTCGGTGATAAAATTTTAAGACCACAGAGGAAACAGGGAAAACAGAGGGATCACACCGATTTTGATACTAATTGTCGAGCTGGTTCTTTTGTCATTTCATTATTGTTGCCATACTTCACTTTCGACAAGATAGATTCAAGCAGTGGCAGCATTGAATTTAAATTCTTTGTCTTGATCATAAAATTCCAAACTGCTTCGAATTTTTTCCAGCCTCCGGTGTAGAGAAAGTGTTTCAATTTGTGTTTGTGTGATTCATGCTTGAAACTGGCTTTGAAGATGTTCGGCCAGCGGTAAAATTGATTGTACGCCCAATCATAGCCTTGTTTTAATTCATCGGCTGTTAAGTTTACCGTTTGATAAACCACATGCCGCGTGTCATACAAATCCCAATCGTGATGAAGGATGCGGCCTTGACTCTCCATGTCTTTGAAAAGTGCAGTGCCCGGGTAAGGTGTAAGAATATGATACGTGGAAGTGGTGATCGCATTTTCCGCGCCCCAATCCACCGTTCTCTTGAAAACATCTTTGTCATCTTCATCCAAACCAAACACAAAACTTCCATTGATCATGATACCGAGCGAGTGCAAGCGATTCACAGCTTCATGATAATCGTGTTGCAGATTTTGCTTTTTGTTGCTCTGCTTCAGGTTGCCCGGAGAAAAAGTTTCAAAGCCAACGAATAAACTTCGTAGTCCGGCCTCGGCTGCCTTCTCAATCAGGTTGCCGCGTAAAATAGAATCCACTGTCCCCGCACCTTGAAACACACGGTTCATTCCCTTCATGCCGTCAAAAAGTTGAGCAGCGAATTTTGCATTGCCCAGCAAGTGATCGTCAAGAAAATATAAATGCCTGCCTGGAAGCCGGTCAATCTCTGCGAGCGCATCATCCACCAGCTGTGTGTAAAATGATTTGCCTCCTTCAAAGAAGGCATCTTTATAACAAAAATTACAATGGTGCGGGCATCCACGCGTTACCACAATGGAATTTGGTACGAGGTAACGATTTCTTTTGATCAGGTCTCTGCGAATCGGTGGAATCTTTTCCAACGAACGCACCGAAGAGAAATAAATTTTCCTGGCACATCCGCTTTGGAAGTCTTTAAGAAATTGAGGAAACGTTTCTTCGCCTGGCTCCAGAAAAATAGTGTCGGCATGAGGAGCGGCTTCATCAGGTGATGAAGTCACGTGTAATCCTCCAAGCAACACATAAGCGCCTTTCGCACGATAATGGTCGGCAATGTGATAAGCACGATACGCATTTGTGATATACACCTGGATGATGACCAGGTCAGGCTCATCACTCAAATTCAGTTCCTCCACGTGCTGATCCTGCAAATCAATTTCATCCTCGGGAGACAAATAGGCAGCGAGCGTGGCAAGGCCTAGGGGTGGAAACAATGAATACTTGATCGGTCGCCAGAACGGGCTCTCTGCTTCCGCGAGCGCTGGCAAGATCATTTTTACCTTCATTACATTCTTGATTTTAATTCTTTGCACTCGCTGTGACCTACGCGTCCTCTGTGGCCAGCGAACTCAAAACCACAAAGGACAGAGGGATCACAGAATTTCGGGAGAGATTGTCTTTTCAGTAACAGCCTTCTCGTCTTTGTACCATTTTATATTCTTCGAGAAGTACATGATCAAACTGATGATGAAGAACAGCCCAACGCTACCTACCAGCAATGAGTAATCCTGCAACTGAATAATCACGAAGATGAACGCATAGAAAAATGATAGCAGTCCACCAAAGACAGCCACGAGTTTCTTCTCACTCAGGAAAGTGGATGAATACAAGCTCACCAATACTACCGTAGAGACCGTGGCGATCGCATACGCCCAATTATAACCAACATGCTCAGAAAAGGAAAGAAGCAGCGAGTAGTAAATGATTAGGGCCGCACCAATCAAAATGTACTGAAAGGGATGGATACGAATCTTGCGCATGATCTCCACCATCAACAGCGCAATAAATGTGAGTAGAATAATGAGTTGACTATATTTTGAAGTTCGTATGCTCTTTTGGTATTGATCTACCGGGATCAACAGCTTGGCACCGAATTGCGTCCCCGAGAGTTTCTGCACATCACCTATCCATTGCTGTGAGAACGGGCGATTGTAATGAAGCACATTCCATTGGGCAGTAAATCCTGCATCAGTTATCTGCCGGTTGAATGGCAGAAAGTCCCCATCAAAGCTGGGATCAGCCCATGGACCTTGTACTTTCACGTGCGTTGTCTTTCCAGCAGGAGTAAAATTCATGAGGGTGCTACCCTTCAAATCAATCTGAAAATCAAAATCACTTGAAAAATCGTCAGCGCTCTTCCAGGGTAACTTTGCAATAATCCCACTCAACTGATTAAACTCACCAGACTCGCAGACCAGAGCCTTATTGTTCACCTTGAAAACCGGGTCACTTACAATCCCGCGCAAATCTGTGATACCGACAATGAGTTGAACGTCCTTCCAGATCACATCATCCGAATTCACATTGAGTTTAGAAAAATCAAGCGAATCAAATTGCGCTTTCATTTTTAATTGTGATTGATAAACAACCACATCAAAAATTCCTCTGTTCAACTTTTCAGGGTTTAGATTTCCGTTCACATCCAACCGATCAGGTAGAAAATAGGCCTTTTCGACCCATTCACGAATCTCAATGCCTTCTTTACCCTTGTCAATTTTTTCGCGCTGCGTGAAAGGAATAACAAGCACAGGGCCTGAAATAGTTTGACTGCCAGACCACTTGCTTGATACTTCCTGCACTACAGATTCAGCTCGTGCTTGCCGTTCTACAATCAACGAGTCAATCCACGATGAAGGGATCATTAAAATCAAGACAAGAAATCCGATTGATAAGAGTTTAATTGTAACTGATTCTTTCAGCCAATTATTAAAGCGTTCGAGAAGATTGGTTTCCATAAGGATTGTTTTTATATGATTGATAGTAGGT
>CAZNCO010000658.1:0-3002 GCA_964571345.1 uncultured Ohtaekwangia sp. | reverse complement strand
GAACATTGAAGTACGGCAACTGAAGGTTAATAGTTTTAAAGACAGCTTGACTTCAACCACCAATTTTCCAACCATGTTTTTTGTACTTGATCACGAAGATATACTCAGCGGAAACTTTCAACCAGAAATGATCAAAGATAAAATTGTAATGATGGGTTATTTGGGAGATTACGTTGGTGACTCCGCTTGGGAAGATAAATTTTTCACTCCTCTTAATAAAAAATTGGGGGGCAGGGCAAATCCAGACATGTTTGGTCTTGTTCTTCATGCTAATGTGGTAGCTATGATACTAAATGAGGACTATATTAACGAATTTGCTGATTGGCAACTGGATTTAATTGCTTTCTTTGTTTGCCTGCTTACGGTTGCCCTATTCTACACCATTGATGAAAAATTGCCGATTTGGTATGATGCGTTATCTGTTATTATCCAGGTAATTCAAATTGTTGTTATAATGGCCATCATTATTATGGTATTTGCAAAATACAGTTTGAAACTCGATTTATCCCTAACTTTATTAGCAACTGCGTTAGTTGGGCCGTGTTATGACATTTTCAAATCCGTCCAAAATGAGATAAATTCAAGGCTTACTAAACGAAGGGAACTCGTATCAAAGCAGGATGCCTGATTGGCATAATTTTGGTACTTTTGTAAACAAACAAACAAAACAAAAAGATGAAAAAAGTAGGATTTTTAATTCTAATTGGCTTTTTCTTCACGGGCCTTCACGCTCAAGACTATTCTTTTAAAGTGTTGGCGAATAAAGGTATGAATGAAGTTAAAGCTGGTGATGCCTGGCAAGTAATAAAGACAGGTGATAAATTAAAAAAAACGGATGAACTCAAGGTTTCTGAAAACTCCTACGTTGCTTTGGTTCACACCTCGGGAAAGCCAATGGAATTAAGGGAGTCAAAGACTTATAAAGTCGAGGATCTTGATAAGAAAGTAACCAGCAACACTACCAGCGTTCTCGGTAAGTATACAGATTTCATCCTTAGCAGCAACTCAGCAGAAGCAAAGAAAAACAGATTGAGTGCAACGGGAGCTGTGCACCGCGGACTTGGAGATCTTAAAGTATTCTTACCCGAGAATCAGTATGCTGAGATTTATAACAACACTGCAATCATTAACTGGGAATCTACTAAAGGAGGTGGCCCATATATCGTTACGCTCAAAAACATGTTTGATGATGAGCTGGCCAAAATGGAAACACCCGAAACTTCCGTTCAAATCGACTTGAATGACCCTAAATTTGTTAATGAAGCCGCTGTATTGGTGGAAGTAAAGTCAAAAGGTGATGCAAAGAGCAAGTCAGAGCAACATTTGATCAAGAAGTTGTCTGCTGGCCGTCACGATATCATCCAAAAGTCACTTGCCGATGTTTCTTCTGAATTGAAAGAAGAATCCGCCCTTAACAAGTTTATTTTGGCTGGTTTCTATGAAGAAAATAGATTGTTTATCGATGCTATCACTTGCTATGAGCAAGCTATTAAAATGGCACCGGACGTTCCTACATACAAAGAAGCTTACGAGGAATTTTTATTACGGAATAAGCTTAAGTAAAATATTTTATGAACTGATTAAAAGCCTCGCTAATAGTGAGGCTTTTTTTATGCTGGCTTGCGCAGGTAGCTTAGAACTGTCATTACCACCAGCATGCCACCTACCATTGAAAGTGCTATCCGCAAATTCTGCCACTCAGCTAGTAAGCCAATCAAAGGAGGTCCTACAAGAAACCCAGTATAACCAACTGTTGTCACCATGGCAAGGCCTACTCCAGGAGGCAAATCCCTGGCATGGCCAGCAATGCTATACGCGATGGGCACAATTACCGAGAGACCTAACCCAACCGCAAAACAACTTATGATCACTGAGTAAGGATGAATGAAGAGCACTACCGAGAAAAGGCCGGCAGAGGCAATAACGCCACAGATCATCAATAAATTTCTATCACCAAATTTTATTCTCGCGCTGTCTCCCAGCAGCCTGCCGATCGTCATCGCTAGCGCAAAAGCCGCCAAACCAAAGGGGGTAATCTCACCCGGGGCATGTGAAGTCTCTTTCATATAAATTGTACTCCAATCTGCCATCGCGCCTTCGCCCAACATGCAGCAAAATGCAATTAAACCAACACCTACCATCGCAGCATTGGGCAACCTGAATGCCGGCTCTTCACTAACGTCCGCCTTCGGTTTGTCGTGAATCAAATAATACCTGGCAAAAAATGCCGTTGCAAGGCCACCAATTGTTATGGTCAACAAGTGAATAAACAGTGATGTGTCAAGCTTAATAAACAACGAACCACATACCGCACCGATCATCATTCCTATGCTAAATAACGCATGAAAGGAAGTCATGATCGGTTTTTGCAATTGCTTTTCTACAAGAACGGCTTGCGAATTCATGGACACATCCATCATGCCTTCCGAAATACCCATTACAAAAAATAAAACCACGAGTGACCATAGTCCAGGCCAACCGAGTAAAGGAGTGATCGGCACAAATACACAATAAAGAAAAACCGCTACAATTGCTATTCGTCTGCTTCCAAACTTGATAATGATCCAGCCTGTAAAAGGCATTGCTAAGACTGCGCCCAAGGATTTGACGAGTAATACCAAACTCAAAGTTCCTTTCGATATTTCAAAAATATCCTGCACGCTTGGGAGCCGCGAATAAAGATTAGCATGAACAAATCCATTGATGAAAAAGAGAATTTTAACAGCAAGTCTTGAAGAGGGCATAAAACCAGTTTGTTAAAATTAATATGATTACTTGAAGGATTGGAATTTCAACCTTACTGATTTTACACCAACGATTGAAATGACAAGTTATCGGTCCTTCACTACGAATGTAGTAGTGCCCTGAACTACCTGTCCGTCTTTCGTTATCCCTTCCACTTTTACCAAATATGTACCAGGAACATCTGAGGTAAAAAATTCTATTTCTGCCTTTTGATTACTATCTACTAACACGGAGGGATTCCAATACAACAGATATCT
>CAZNCO010000657.1:0-3004 GCA_964571345.1 uncultured Ohtaekwangia sp. | reverse complement strand
TTTTATCACCTGGCTGAGATAACCGGGATGCAGATGCTGGTCATCTGCATAGTCCTGGAGTCGAAATACTTCAGTAGCCTTCCCGCTGGCGAGATCATGATAGTGGCGCTCCAGTGTTCTTTTAAAACGCATGACGATCGCTGACCCACGGTTCCCCTCATCCACAGCGTCATAACGGAGCCAAAAATGTTCTTTGTATTTAATGAGCAATGTGTAAAAAAGACTCCCTATTAGTTTATTTCTAAACGGTGACTCCGAATTATACTCCTGATGAATCTGCAAATACAGGCGTTCAAATTGAGTGTATATATCGGAAGTGGTTGTCATAGCCGGTAAGGTCTCGGCCAGCAGAAAAGGAAATTCCTCAAAAATATTGGCTGGTATATGCTCCCTCAGAAAGGCCTCACCAAACGTAATAAGATAGGCCTCATCAATCGAATCAAAATGAAAAGAACGCATATGCCCCGGATTGGTATAATAGATAGTCCTTTCCAGCATGGGAAAGGTCTGCGAATCAATCGTATAATTTCCACTCGCTTTTCTGATAAAGCCAAACACAAAAAAATTAAGACGACTAACCGGCAATGAAAACGGCATCGGTTGATTCAAATCCGCTAAATTAAATATCGTGAACTCTGAGTCAGGGCGTATCAGATGAGTGGGTAGCCCGGCCAGACTATATTGTTCTCTTAGTGTTTGATAAAGAAATACATCCTCTGTCTCCTTCATTTTGCTATTTAAAAATTTATGATCCCAACAACTAAAAACTAATTAATTTTCAGGAGACTAAGTAGCGCTTTACTATAAACAAGATAACGTCTAAAAGAAGTAGATGAGTTCGAGCCTTAATGGTCGTTTTTCCTATTTCTACCGGGAGGTCTCACCATCTTCGCTGAAAAATCTACCCATTGGTCTATTCTTGTCAATAAATTCATTATTCTGTCAGAGCTTAGCACCTAACGTTACATAGAATGACCTTCCATCGCCTGGCAATACTCCTTTCCCAAGATAAACAAGCGTTTCGGTTCTTCGGGTGAAGTATTTATTATCAGTCAAATTATTTACGCCTATTCTGATATTGTACTTGTCAAGAAAATTATAACCCAGCGCAAAGTCCAATATTTTATATAACGGCACATAGCCTACACTCGGATTTGCTTTTGTTGCAACTGAATTGTTTGCATCTGACCACGATGCTCCTACCACGGAATAATAGAGGGTGGCAGATATATTTTTAACTCGACAGTTTATTCCTGAACGACTGATAAATTGCGGGACATCTTCCAGAATCTTTCCAGTTAAATCAAGTGTGCCTACTCTCCCACTCAGATACTTTGCGTCATTATATGCATACGAAGAGAAAACGGAGAGATCAGACTTAGTATGCCTTTTTCCAAAATTAAGAGGATAAATTTCTGCAAAGGCCTCTACACCTTTAGTGAGCGCGTTTCCTGAATTGGTAGTGAATATATAGGATTTTCCTTTGCTGTCAGCAAGGGTTATGTTCCCGATTCTGTTTCCATAATACAATTCAAATGCACTCACATCGAAGTTCAAGATATTTTTAATCTGTCCTCTAAAACCTAAATCCGCATTGTAACCTTTTGCATCTTTCAAATTCAGGTCTACTACAGCCGTGGATGAACCAATGATAAGGTTTGAATAAAGAATGGGCCGATACGCCTGAGAATAATTCCCATAAATTTCGATACTCTCAGTAATCTTATATTGCGCTCCTATCCCACCAAGCAAGATATTTCGGGATGTTGAAAGAGACACAGGACGGTAATCATTGTATACCTGATATTCTGTGCCGCTTAGCGTTGAATTGAGATAATCATACCTGATGCCTGGAGTGACAGAAAGTCTATCGGTGATCCGGAAAAGGTTCTCGAGAAATACGCCATAGTTAACTGTTCTAAAAAGGAGATTAATGCCGTAATCACCGGTTAAGGTAAGGTCAAAATCGGTTCCTGTGGTTCCCAATCCGGTTTGTTTTCTGTCGGTAGAGATGTTTGAATATTTCAGTCCGCCCGACAGCACACTTTCATGATTGAAAAGGGTATATTTTCTTATCATCCTTGCATCAATCGTATAGCTCTTATAGTAGTCCCTGTTTATCTGTCTCGGTGTATAAAAACCCTGTGCATTAATCGTATCCGCATTGGTTGCCAGACTGGGATTGGCAATCACCATATTTCTTTGTCCCAATAAACCATAGGCTTTCACATTCAAATGCGTCCTGGAATTATTGGAATAATCAAAAAGCAGGGTAGGTAAATTGACTATAGGATTAAAATAATGTCTACTTCTGGTAGACTGACTCGGGCCGGCAATGAACATCGAATCGGTTAGTCCGCCTGCAAATTTCTGCACATAGTTTTCTCTTGAAAACTCAATGCCAATATCCATTTTATTGTTTGGCTTATAATGTAAACTTCCGTGAGCATTCAGGAAATTATAGTTGGCATTGGGGCGCCATCCATCACTGATGCGGTAATTGAGGTAAGCGTAGTAAGTGAACTTTCCCTTCTTTCCTCCTATTGAATTAAAGGTATTGAAAGTGTTGAATGAGCCGTAAGTTTGCTGGGTTTCAAACCCCAATGTTTTTGTTGTATCTGGCTTTTTAATGACATAATTGAGCATCCCACCGAACTGAGGCCCGTATTGAAGGGCAGCCGATCCTCTGATAACTTCAATTTTTTGAACAGCTTCCATGGGTGGATTATACATTGCTTCAGGATATCCATACAAATCGTTGTTAACATTGGTACCATTTTGATTTACATTGAATTCCCACGAACGGTGAGGACTTAATCCTCTTGCACCCACATTTATCTGTGTACCCGAACCATCCAACTCCCAGGAAGTAATGCCCGGCACTTTTGTGAACACATCTCTGGCTTTATTTTGAGCAAGATCTGCGTTCATGTTCTCAACCAGAATAATTTCATTTTTCTTCCCCGAATAAATATTGGTCCCAAGTATTTCAGGTACTCTAGGG
>CAZNCO010000656.1:0-3012 GCA_964571345.1 uncultured Ohtaekwangia sp. | reverse complement strand
GAGTGATGGAACTCCCGTTGGCAGATGCGAACAACCTTGCCAAGATGATTCCCGAGCGGCCGGGCACAAAGCTTGAAGACGCCTTTAAAGATGTAAAAGAGCTTGATGAGATTCGCAAAGGTTCTGATAAGCGCGCTGAAGTTTTAAAGCAAGCTGTCATTCTGGAAGGATCGTTGCGCAACACTGGAACTCATGCATGCGGTGTAATTATCACACCCGATGAACTCACCAAGTTTGTGCCCGTGTCGGTGGCCAAAGACTCAGATATGTTGGTGACGCAGTTCGACAACAGCGTGGTAGAAAGTGCCGGCATGCTGAAGATGGACTTCTTAGGATTGACCACTCTGACCATTATCAAAACAGCGTTGCGAAATATTAAGCAACGTCACGGCATTGAAATTGACATGGACAAAGTTGCGCTTGATGACTTAAAGACATATCAGCTTTATCAACGAGGGGAAACCACGGGTACATTCCAGTTTGAAAGTGAAGGGATGCAAAACTATCTGAAGGGACTAAAACCAGATAAGTTTGAAGATCTCATTGCCATGAACGCATTGTACAGGCCAGGCCCAATGGAATACATTCCAAACTTCATTGCGCGCAAGCACGGTCGCGAACCAATCAAATATGATCTCCCCGAAATGGAAGAATATTTGAAAGACACCTATGGAATTACCGTATACCAGGAGCAGGTAATGTTGCTTTCTCAGAAGCTTGCCAATTTCAGCAAAGGTGACGCTGACGTATTGCGTAAGGCGATGGGTAAAAAGCAAAAAGATGTTCTGGATAAAATGAAAGGCAAGTTCATCGAAGGCTGTAAGAAAAATGGCCACGATGAAAAAGTCTGTGAAAAAATCTGGACAGACTGGGAAGCGTTTGCTCAATATGCATTCAACAAATCGCACTCTACATGCTACTCGCTGGTGGCCTATCACACCGCTTATCTGAAGGCAAACTACCCGGCAGAATATATGGCCGCGGTACTCACGCACTCACAAAGCAATCTCGACAGTGTAACATATTTCATCGAAGAATGTCGCAACCAGGGAATACAAGTACTGGGGCCTCACGTAAACGAATCGGGAATTTATTTTGAAGTAAACGAGAAAGGAGAAATTCGTTTTGGACTTGGTGCGATAAAAGGCGCGGGCGATGCAGCGGTGGAAGCAGTTATTCAAGAGCGGCAAACGCATGGGCCCTATAAAGACATTTTTGATTTTGCGAAACGACTGAGTAATCGCTCCGTCAACAAAAAGACTTTTGAATGTTTTGCACTCTCGGGCGCCTTCGATTGTTTCAAGGAATATCACCGCAGACAATATATTGCGGGCAAGGAAGGAGATGTTTCACTCACTGAAAAAGTGATTCGTTACGCTTCCAAGTTGCAGCAGGAAAGCCAAAGCGCACAGGCAAGTTTGTTTGGCGGATCGACTGGAACAGCCATGCCCATGCCTAAGATTGATCCGATTGAGCCCTTCAGTGAAATCGAGAAACTTCATTTCGAAAAAGAGGTAGTTGGTGTTTATATTTCCGGGCATCCACTGGATAATTTTCAGTTTGAACTGAGCTTCACCAATACCAAACTTTCAGAACTGAATGACCTCGACACCAAAGAAGGAAAGGAATGCAAAATTGGTGGAATTGTTTCCGCAGTTGAACATCGCATGACAAAAACAGGAAAGCCTTTCGGGAAACTGGTAATGGAAGATTACAGCGGAAAATTTGAATTTACGCTGTGGAGTGAAGACTACTTAAAATATAAGTCCTTCCTTATGCCAGGTTTATTTCTCTTTGTGGAAGGTGTAGTGGTAAGAAAAACATGGGGAGACATGAGTCTTGAATATAAAATCAAAACCATGGACTTGCTCAATGAAATCGGGCTGAAGCGCACGAAGGGTTTACAACTGAAAGTGAACTCGGTAAACATCAGCAAAGATCTCATTGCTCAAATCGAAAAAGTTTGTAACGACTACAGTGGTGGTTGCCCATTGTATTTTAAAATTGAAGACGACCAGGAGAAAGTAGTGGTCGAAACACTTTCGAGGAAATTTCGCGTTAAGCCTGTAAATGAAATGGTCATGCGCTTCCGAAAAATCAAAGACCTAAGTGTAGATATTGTATAACATTCAGATTAATGATATGAAGAAAATAATTAAAGTTGTTTTGTGGTCTTTGGCCGGAGCTGTTGTTGCAGCTATTATTTATTTAAGCATTTCGTTCGCTCCAATTATGGCGGGCATGGCAGCAAAAACAATGTGTTCGTGCGTCTACCTCGCGGGCAGAACTCCCGAAAGCGTAACACAAAAAGAATTAAAAGTCTTCCCAGGAATGGATAAACTTACTTTTGAATTCGGAAAGGATTCAAGTGTAACAACGACCGTCTTACTATCAACGAAAAAAGCAATTTTCCGAAAAGGCCTCGGATGTACTTTGCTTGCGCAACGCAGCGAGCAAGAAGTGCGTAATCAAAAAATAAACCTCCCCACTCCTCCCCTTGTCGATCAAGATACAATTGCCTGGCCATTCGGAAACAAAGTAGTGAATGAAAAAATAGAGGGAGTTGACTATGAAAAGATAAATGGGGTAATCAACGAAGCATTCGCTGACGTAGATTCTAAAAACCCAATCTTCACACATGCTGTTGTTGTTTTATATGATGGAAAGTTGGTAGCCGAAAAATATGCTGATGGTTTTAATTACAACTCGCCACAAATGGGCTGGTCCATGACGAAAAGCGTGACAAACTCGATGGTGGGTATGTTAGTAAAGCAAGGGAAACTAAACGTGAATGAACCAGCGACTGTCGAGGAGTAGAAAAATGACGAGCGTAACAAAATTCAATTGAACGATTTGCTCCATGCGAGCAGTGGATTGGAATGGAATGAAGATTATTTCTTTCCTGGTGAATTCCATAACATGTTTATTCACAGCGATGACCAAGGAGGATACGCTGCTACAAAACACATTGCAAATGAGCCAAACCCATTCTTTTATTCATCCAGCGCCACC
>CAZNCO010000655.1:0-3013 GCA_964571345.1 uncultured Ohtaekwangia sp. | reverse complement strand
TAATCCCTGTTCTGCTGATGTTGGACCCCAACTCGGATCCGTCAAACATCCATTTGCCGATGCCTGCCAATGACGAGGCTATCAAGTCAACCTCGATTATGACCGGATATGTAGGTAAAGCAATCGAGGAGGCTTTGAAGGAAAGAAAGAAAGATAAGGAAGAAGCAGGTCTGAAGAAGGAAGAAGACGAGAAAAGAAAAGCAGACGAGGCACTAGCCGAAAATTAATATTAGCCGATGCGCTAATAGAGATGAACATCGGTGCATGCCGGTGTTCATTTTGTTTGTAGCCAGTTATAAATTCTAACCAGTAGATAAATTTTAATTACCATGATTACTGCACAAGACGTAAACAAACTCCGCACCATGACTGGTGCCGGCATGATGGATTGTAAAAAAGCTTTGACTGAAGCCGAAGGTGATTTCGAAAAAGCAATCGAGATTTTGAGGAAGAAAGGCCAGAAAGTTTCGGCAAGCCGTTCTGATAAAGATGCCAAAGAAGGATCAGTATTTATAAAAACTTCTGACGACCATAAAGAAGCTGTTCTAATCGCATTGAATTGCGAAACAGACTTCGTAGCAAAGAATGATGAATTCCAGAGCCTAGGAAAGTTGATTGCTGAAACTGCGTTCACTAAAAAGCCTGCAGATACTGCTGCGTTGCTTGCTGAGAAGGTAGGTGCTCTTACAATCAATGAGAAAATCACTGAACTTGTTGGAAAGATTGGCAAGAAACTAGAGATCAGTTCGTTCGTGCACATGAAAGGCGAGGCAGTGGTTCCTTACATCCATGCGGGAAGCAAATTGGGTGTGTTGGTTTCATTGAAAGGTGTGAACGGAAAAGATGTAACTGAAGCTGGTAAAGATGTAGGCATGCAGATCGCAGCCATGAACCCCGTAGCTGTTGATGAAAATGGCGTTGATAAAACGATCATTGAGAAAGAACTGGAGATTGCGAAAGCACAAATCATTGCCGAGGGTAAGCCTGCTAATATGGTAGATAAAATCGCACAAGGTAAACTTCAGAAGTTTTACAAAGACAATACTCTGGTTCACCAGATCTTTGTAAAGGATAATTCTAAAACCGTAGCACAATATCTTGATAGCCTATCAAAAGGATTAGCTGTAGCTGAATTCAAGCGCGTAGCGATCGGGTAAATTTTGATTGACGTTAGTGAAGCCTGTGTGCATTGCAATTGCGCGCAGGCTTTTTTATTTTTATTTGATGAAAATTGAAGAGCCTGATCTGACCGGCACTTACAGCTACGCCAATTACCTTAATTGGCAGTGGGATGAGATGGTTGAATTAATTCAAGGCAAGATTTATAAGATGTCGCCCGCGCCAAGCAGTAAACATCAAAAAGTATCTGGAAATCTGTTTGGGCTTCTTTGGAACCACTTTCGTGGTAAGAGATGCCAGGTGTTCATTGCTCCTTTTGATGTGCGTATTCCTTCGCAAAGGAATAAAAAAGACGACAAAGAAATTATTAATGTCGTTCAACCAGACATCTGTGTAGTCTGCGATCCATCCAAAATTGATGAACGCGGTTGCATTGGTGCTCCAGATTAGATCATTGAAATCCTTTCACCGCATACCAGTACAAAAGATCTTCGTGAAAAATTCGATTTGTACGAGACAACCGGTGTGAAAGAATACTGGGTTGTTCATCCGCAAGAGCAGACAGTTCTTGTGTACACACTCGATGAATCCGGAAAATACAAAGGAATACTAAAACCTTATGTGCGAACAGACAAAGTCGCGTCTTACGTAATTCCAGATCTAACCATCGATTTGCCGCAGGTGTTTCCTGAAGACTAGCTAAGGTGCAATCTCCCACCTTCCATCTATATCCTTCGCATAACAAAACCCATTGCTCATGCGATGAACTTCTCGTCCTGCGTTATCTCTAAATGTTTCTTTTTCATACACGCGGATTCCATTATTCTCCCTAGAAAGAAAAGCCAGCAATGCATTCACGGAAGGAGCCACGTCACTCAGCCACTGATCATCACCCTCTCTGACAAATGCCGAGCTCATAAATTATTTTTCTCCATATATTTCATCAGTCGTTCGCGCGCCTGCTTGGTCACCTGCAGTTTGAAAAATGACGACCACCCGAGTAGCCAGCCGCTCAACCCCATCGCTTGCCGGCTCCATCGCCAGAAGTTGAAGTAGTCGGTGTGTTCAATGATTTTGCCATCTTTGATTCGCAGGTAGGCTTTAATACGGTTTTCAACCTTTCTTCCGGTCGCGGAGATCGTGTAATTGGCAATCCATCTGCAGGTAATGTATTCTTCATCTTCAGCCTCGATCTGATCGAACATAAGTGAGAAGTCTTTCGCGTTCTTGCAAAGCATTTCCCACATTGCCTTCACTTCACTTCCATTCAAAATGCCAAAGGCGGGATCCTGGAAGATGGCATCATCGCTGTAGCATTCTTTCATGGTGGCGCTGTCCAGTTTTTGAAAAGCTGAATAGAATTTTGTCACCACTTCGGTGTTTATCATAGTTTCGGGGCTTTGCGGTTCTTCGAGGCCTGTTCATAGGCATACGCGAGGCGTATCAAATCACCTTCGGTATATGCCCGCCCAAAGAACGACAAACCAATCGGTAAACCAAAGACAAAGCCCATCGGTACCGTGATATGAGGAAATCCCGCGATAGCAGTTGGCCCGGAAAACCCATAGCCTGTGCCGTAATCACCGTTCACCAAATCAATGCACCACGATGGGCCGTAAGTAGGGCCGGAGATGGCATCGAGTTTTTCCTTCGACATGGTTTCTTCTATAGCTGTTCGGGTAGCTGTCAAAATTTTATTCAATGCTTCTTTGTATTCTTTGTCATCCAGTGTGCCGCGCGCTTCCGACTTTTCAAGAATCTCTTGTTTGAAGTAAGGCATGGCCTCACTCTCACGTGCTTTGTTGAATTCAATAAGATCTTTCAGCGTTTTGATTTTGCTGTTGGCGGTAGCCAGGTATTTATTCAGCCCATCTTTGAATTCATATTGCAGCAC
>CAZNCO010000654.1:0-3019 GCA_964571345.1 uncultured Ohtaekwangia sp. | reverse complement strand
GATATGATATAAGTGATTACTATTCCATTCAACCAGAGTGTGGAACAATGGCAGATTTTGATGAATTGCTTTCAGGTTTACACCATCGTGGGATGAAGTTGATAATGGATCTTGTGCTAAATCATTGCTCCGATGAACATCCCTGGTTTGTTGAAGCAAAGAAATCAAAGGAGAATAAATATAGAAATTACTTTTTCTGGAAGGCAGGCAAAAACAACGGGCCACCTAATAACTGGCCTTCATTCTTTGGCGGTAGTGCGTGGCATTTAGATAGTAATACAAATGAGTATTATCTCCATCTGTTTTCGCGAAAGCAACCTGACTTGAATTGGGAGAATGAAGAACTGCGCGAAGAGTTAAAAAAACTAATGCGCTATTGGCTTGATAAAGGAGTGGATGGCCTAAGACTTGATGTGATTTCAGCCATTAGTAAGAGAATTGATTTTCCGGATACGGATAGTAACGACTTCAATGAGACCATCCGAAAGTATTATGCCAATGGACCTCGGCTAAAGGAATTTATAGCAGAAATGCGCAGAGATGTGTGGAGTAAATATGACGTAGCAACAGTTGGAGAAGGCCCGGGAATTACTCCGCAAAATGCACTGGAATATCTTGATGAGCGTGAAGGCCTTAATATGATTTTTCATTTTGGCCACATGTTTATTGATCAGGGGGCTGGTGGAAGATTTGATCCGGTGCCCTGGACGCTCAAGGATTTCAAACATGTTTTTCAAATTTGGGACAACGCTTTGAAAGAGCAAGGATGGGGAAGCGTATTCCTTGGCAATCATGATTTTGCTCGCATGGTTTCCCGTTGGGGAAACGATAAAGAGTATCGCGAACAATCTTCTAAACTTCTGATTACGCTTTTGCTTTCCATGCGAGGCACACCTTTCATTTATCAAGGCGATGAATTGGGAATGACCAACACGGTAATCAAGCGTATAGCTGACTCCCGCGACATTGAAACTATCAACGGCTGGCGTGAGGCTCAAAAGTCAGGTAGGAGTGAGGAGGAGTTTGTGAAAGCTGCCAACTATTCTGGTCGTGATAATGCACGCACACCCGTTCAGTGGAGTGACGTAAAAGGCGCAGGTTTTTCTACTGTCGAACCATGGATGCCCGTAAATTCCAATTTCACATCCATCAATGCTGCAAGCCAGGAAAATGATCCGTACTCTATTTTAAATTACTTCCGGAAAATGATTTCCCTCCGGAAAGAGAATAAGACGTTGGTATATGGAGATTTTATCCCCGTAAAAACCAATGATGAAAAATTATTCTGTTATTTTCGAAAAGACAATGAATATAAATATCTGATAGTTCTGAATTTTTCCAGCTCAGAAACTGCGTTCAAAGAAATTGATTTAAGGTCTACAAAAAAGATAATCGGAAATTACGAAGGGAATTCGGAAGTAATCAGGCCCTGGGAAGCAGCTGTATTTAAGATGTCTTAATTACTTTTCTTCGATCCTTGTCTTGCCGTTGTTGAAGACGGCAATTGCCTTTCCTTTCAGTTTCTTGCCAAGCCATGGTGAATTTTTAGATTTTGAAAAATTCTCTTCAGCCTTAAAATCCCATTCGAAATTTGGTGCAAATAAAGTGGCGTTCGCTTTCTCGTCAATGTCGATTTTGGGAATGTCCATCTTTAAAATTGTTCTGGGCGCCTCTGCCACTTTCAAGACCAAGTCTTCGATCTTTATTTCGTCTGAAAGTTGTGTTAGGTGAGAAGCAAATGTTTGAAGGTTGATCATCCCAAAATCTGCCTGGTCAAATTCAAGTGCTTTCCCCTCATCTTCAATTGGTAGGTGCCCTGAACGCAATACATCAATTGTATCGTCATGTAATCCTTTCACCAAAGCATCCCCGTCTGATTTTTCGCGAAGAGGCGGGTTCACTTTATAGTTTGTATCAAAATCTGATAACAACTCATCGAAAAGAATTGGTTGATAGCTAACGATGTCGCACGTTACCTGTAAGCCTTTCTTTTTTGCAGCTCGAATCAGCGCTACGCTTTTACTGGATGATATTTTGGAGAAGTGCAATCTGCCGCCTGCGTATTCAAGCAGTTTTAAATTGCGACTCACACAGATTTCTTCGGCAATGCGCGGCATTCCTTTTAATCCCAGCATGGCGCTTTCAGGTCCTTCATGCATCTGACCAAACAAGTTCAGCCAAATGTCTTCAGGATGATCGATTAGCACGCCATCAAATTTTTGGAGGTATTGAAGTGCCTTTAAGAATATGTCGGTATGCCATAAAGGTTTTAATCCATCTGTAAAAGCAACAGCACCTGCATTGTGGAGGTCAATCATGTCTGTCATCTCTTCACCCTTGCAATTCTTGGTGATCGCGGCAAGCGGATGTAACTGCACCAGGCGACTATCGTTATTTTGACGGATGTAGTGAACTTCGTTTTTCGTCTGTATTGTTGGTTGAGTGTTGGGTAATATTCCGAGTTCAGTGAAGCCTCCTGCTGCTGCACACTTCGTTAACGAGTTGATATCTTCACGATGTTCCAATCCAGGATCACCGATCGAAGTTCCCAGGTCAAACCAGCCTGCAGATAAAATCATCCCCTCGCCATCGATAGTTTTGTCGGCCTGAAAATTTTTGTCTCCGATTTCGGCAATACGGCCATTAGAGATCAATACGTTTTTTTTCTTTAAATGAAATGGAGAAGGTGTGTTAACAATGCGAACAGATTGCAGGAGTATTTTCATTTATTTTTAAATTTTTGAGACCTCATTTCAAAAATCGGATCAGGAGAATTTCGGCCAGCAGAAACAACAATGCCAATAATACGGCCTCCTTCCACAAAAATTTTCCCAAATATCTCTCTTTTATTTCACTTGTAAATTTTTCGGATGAGGAAGGTTCAAAAAAACCTATTTGAGGTCCACCTCCCAAAACGGACTTTACTTCATCAGGCTTATACTGAGCAAGCAACGATTCCGTTGTATCCAGATCAGATGCGATAGGGCCAAGTGTGTCAGGCTTCAAGGAGAGTTGAGAG
>CAZNCO010000653.1:0-3022 GCA_964571345.1 uncultured Ohtaekwangia sp. | reverse complement strand
TTGCAGCCCTTTAAAAATTCGGAATAGACTGAAAGATTTATACATATGAAACGCACTTTTCAACCTTCACGCAAAAAAAGAAAGAATAAGCACGGCTTCCGCGAGCCTATGGCAACGGCCAACGGACGCAGAGTTTTGGCAAGCCGCAGAAGAAAAGGCCGTAAAAAGCTTACTGTTTCTGACGAGGGCACTTCAAAGACCAAGTAATCTTCTTAATTTTCCCTTCGGTTGGGGATAATGTATCCCGCTTTCCATGGGAAAATTTTCGTTTAGCAAGGAAGAAAGGCTTCATGGCCGAAAAATAATACAGGAACTCTTTACTAAGGGTTCCTCTTTTTATTTGCACCCATTCAAAATTATTTATCAGAATAATCCGGTTCAGAAAAGCACCTATTCTCAAATTCTGATAACTGTTCCCGCAAGGACTTTCAAAAAATCCGTTGACCGGAATAAAATCAAACGGAGAATCCGCGAAGGATATAGGCTTAATAAGGAAAAGCTAGCGGCCGAAAGAAAATGGCTGATTGCTTATATTTACGTTGCGAAGGAAATTTTGCCTTCCGCCCTTATTCATCAAAAAATAAGTGAGTCGCTGGTGACGTTGAATAATCGAAATGAGAAATAATAAGGTGAAAATTTTACTTTTTGTTGCGGCTTTCGGGCTGATCGCATTCACTTTTCCCGGTGACAAATATTTTGAGATTACCAAAAATCTGGATGTTTTCGCCTCTGTGGTGAAGGAAGTAAATGCGAATTATGTTGATGAGGTGAATGTAAAAAAACTGGTGGATGCGGGTATCGCAGGCATGCTGCAGCAACTTGATCCTTACACGGATTACATTCCGGAAGAACAATCCGAAGCCTTCAGTATTCAAACGACAGGCGAGTATGCAGGGATAGGTGCGCTTATTCGAGTAATCAAAGACAGAACTATCATTGCACATCCTTATCTCGGTTTTCCAGCGTATCGGGCCGGAATTCGTGTCGGTGATGAACTGGTTTCAATTGATGGCCGAATGGTACGCGGCAAGACAACCGATGAAGCAAGCACTATGCTAAAGGGCTCTCCCCAAACCGAAGTTGAGGTGGAGATCAAGCATTATGGAGAACCGGCTACGGTAAAGATGAAGCTGATGCGCGAGCGCATAAAAATTCAAAACGTTACCTATAGCGGAATGATTGGCACTGACATTGGCTACATTAAACTTGATGAATTTACACCAGGCGCTTCACGCGAAGTGATTGCCGCTTTGAACAAATTAAAATCACAGGGAGCTGCTAAAATCGTTTTTGACCTGCGCGAAAACCTTGGGGGCTCTTTGTATGAGGCGGTAAATATTTCAAATATTTTTATTCCAAAAGATAAAGAAGTAGTTTCCACGAAAGGAAAAGTGCCGGAATGGAATAAGACTTACAATACCTTGTATGCTCCAGTAGATTTGCAAATACCCCTGGTGATTTTGACAAGTAATAGCACTGCATCTGCCGCTGAGATTGTAGCAGGTACTTTGCAGGATTATGATCGTGCGCTGCTTATTGGGCAGCGAACTTTTGGAAAAGGCCTCGTACAGACTACCCGCCAGATCGCCTATGGAGCGCAATTGAAAATTACTACTGCTAAATATTATATACCAAGTGGAAGATGTATCCAGGCGCTCGATTATACGCATCGTCAAAAAGATGGCACTGTAAATAAATTTGCAGATTCGGTGAAGCGAGAGTTCAAAACCAAAGCAGGCCGCAAAGTATATGATGGTGCAGGATTGCAACCTGACATTATTATGCCGGCCGAAGAACTAGGCTCGCTTCCAGTTGAACTTTTTTCGAATGGATTAATTTTTGAGTACGCCAATCAGTATTGCTATGAGCATAAGAATGCACCATCGTCTCTAAAAGAATTTAAACTTTCGGATGCGGACTATGAAAAATTTGCTGACTGGGCTCAAAAGCAAATTCAGAGTCGCAAATCGGAAGTAATGGCAAAAACTGAGGCGCTTATTGCCTCTTCAAAAGAAGAGAATAGCTACGAACAGATTCAGCAGCCTTTGCAAGAGCTGAGGATGAAAGTTGAAAATTTATATTCACGTCAGCTTCGTAAACTTAAGCCTGATATTAAATTACTTTTGGAACAAGAAATTGGATTCCATTATAAACTATTGGAGGGCCAGATCGAAGTGAATATACAGCATGATTCTGAAGTTGCTGAGGCAAAAAAAATACTGGGTGACCCGGTATTGTATAAGAAACTTCTTTCAGCAAACTGATGTCGCTTACCCTAAGCATTGAAACTACCACACTTGCGTTCTCGTGTGCGCTTCATCAGAATGGGGAGCTTGTAATATCGAAAAGAGTCACAGAGGTTCAATCTACTGCTGCGAAATTAGCCCCCGTAATCGAAGACATTTTCTTAGAAACCGGGTATAGAAAAAATCAATTGGCAGCTGTTATTGTTGCCGCGGGTCCTGGTTCTTATACTGGCTTGAGAATAGGCGCTGCTACAGCAAAAGGAATTTGTTATGCCCTTAATATTCCGTTGATTTCGGTAAACTCTCTGCAACTTTTAGCTTACCAAGTGATTTCAGATAAAAGTATTTTACTTGGTGATAACTACCTAATGTGCCCGATGCTCGATGCAAGAAGGATGGAAGTGTATTGCATGACGTTTGATAAAAATTTGAAAGTAGTTTCTCAAACAGAGGCGAAGGTGCTGGATGAAAATTCTTTTCAAAGTGAATTCAATGACCAGGTTGTTTATTTTTTTGGTGATGGGTCTATCAAATTTAAGTCGGTTGTAAAAAGCGATCGGGCAAAATTTCTGGATGAGGTTCATCCGTTGGCTTCTGATCTTGGGAGATTGGGATATGAGAAATTTTTGAAAGGAGAATTTGAGGATCTCGAAAAATACGAACCTTTTTATCTGAAAGATTTTGTTGTTAAAAAACCAAATTTGGTTTCGTAGTGTTAGGATTTGAAATCGTATGGCAGAAGAAATAGTTAATCGTGTAAAGGCAAGCCCGTTGGT
>CAZNCO010000652.1:0-3037 GCA_964571345.1 uncultured Ohtaekwangia sp. | reverse complement strand
CTCAGGAGTAGTATGCTCGGGTAATGTAATCGGAGTTTCCGTGCCGGCTCGCCAGATTCCTTTCTTCGCCATCAGCTTATGAAGTTCATCTGTCATTCCATTATCATGTGCGATGGACCAAATGCCCGCTTCAATTGCACGTCTTGCTCCATCCACGGTCTGGCAATGGCCTTCTACTTTCATTCCGGCTCTTGCCGATTCATCAACTACCAGTTTAATGTTCTCAGTAGTATAACCCCAAGGTTTACAATCCACACAGATCTTGATCACCTTCGCACCATACAGCATGTTTTTATGAATGGCCTTTACAATTTCATCTGGTGTATCGGCCTCGATATATTCAGGGTTCACAATACCTTTTCCTTCACCCATTTCTGGCGTGGGCCAGAATTGTCCGCCCATACCTCCTATGATAATTCCTGAGTTGATAATCTTTGGTCCAGGAATCCAACCTTGCTCAATGGCAAGACGCAAGGCAGTATCAGCATAGTTTCCATTGTTGCCCATATCGCGTACAATGGTAAATCCCGAGGATAACATTTGCATTCCATTTGAAGCGGCTTGTATGGCGCGGAGTGCAGTGCTTTCGCTGATGTAGGTGTAGTAATAAATGTTTCTTTCCGGCACTACTTTATAGGTGAGCGCCAGGTGATTGTGTGCATCTACCAAACCCGGCATCACCGTAAGTGAAGAAAGATCTATCACTTTGGCTCCGGAAGGAATTGTGAGATTGGGTCCGATGGCTTTGAACTTTCCATTTTCAATTAAGATAATCTGATTGGCTAGCAACGTACCTGTTTCGGGATCGAGCAACTTGCCAGCTTTTACAGCCGTGACAACTGGCGTAGCAGTATCTTGAGCCGAGGTTGAAAAAAAGATGAAGAGCGGAAGAAAGAGAAATAAAATTCTCTTGTGATAAAATTGTTTCATGATAGAATTAGGTTTATGTGATCAACATACAAAAAAGGAAAATGTTTGGGAAGAGAAATGAGGATGCGCGGCAAAAAGTAAAATAGAATTATATTTAACAAATGACACGCGTCCTCCCCATTATCATCCTGTCTCAATTTTTCTGCACCTCACTGTGGTTTGCGGGCAACGCTATTCTACCGGACATTCTCATCAGTCATCATCTTGAAACGGATTTCCTCGGCCACCTTACAAGTGCTGTGCAATTTGGTTTTATCTCAGGCACATTGGTGTTTGCATTGTTTACCATCTCAGACAGATTCTCGCCTTCCTTAGTTTTTCTGGTGAGCTCTATTTTAGCCGCGTTGTTCAACTTAGGTTTTAGTATCGAAAGTGCAGGCGCAGCAGGACTATTGTCTTTTCGGTTCTTCACCGGTTTTTTCCTGGCGGGCATTTACCCGGTGGGAATGAAGATTGCATCTGATTATTTTCAGAAAGGGCTTGGCCTCTCGTTAGGGTTTTTAGTAGGTGCTCTTGTATTAGGAACAGCGTTTCCTCACTTGTTGAAAAATTTCACTGCACATTTGCCGTGGAAATATGTGATCTTCTCTACGTCAGCACTCGCTGCAACAGGCGGGCTTCTGATGTGGATGCTTGTGCCCGATGGGCCATTTCGCAAAGCAGGACAAAAGCTAAACCTTGGTGCTTTCGCGAAAGGCTTTAAAGACAGAAATCTTAGGGCCGCTGCATCCGGATATTTTGGCCATATGTGGGAACTCTATACATTTTGGGCCTTCGTACCGGTCATGTTGAAAACATTCAATTCCCTTCATCCGGAAGTCAATCTAAACGTTTCACTCCTCTCCTTTCTGATCATCGCATGTGGTGGTGGCGCCTGCGTGGCTGGAGGGTATCTTTCAAAATCATATGGCACAAAAAAAATAGCTTCCATTGCACTAAGCTTATCATGCGCGTGTTGCTTGGTTTCTCCTCTCTTTTTGTCCGGTCATTCATCAGGTGCATTGTTGATTTTCCTGTTTTTCTGGGGGCTTACTGTGATTGCCGATTCACCTTTGTTTTCCACGTTAGTTGCACAAAACGCACCGGAAGAATCGCGCGGCACTTCACTTACCATTGTCAATTGTATTGGCTTCTCCATTACTATAATCAGCATTCAACTTACAAATCTGGTGCTGACAAATTTCAATTCTAAATATACGTACATGCTTCTCGCGATCGGGCCGGTGTTGGGATTGCTTGCACTATTTCGCAACAATGCAGAAAGCCGATTGACAAAGTTTTATAAGCTTTGAAAGAAGCTTTTGTGCCTTCCATCAGATTATTATTACATTGAATAATTGTTTGATAATAACATTCGTACGAACACTTATTAGCTTACTATATTACTTCTTCATTAATGAATAAAATTATTTCTATTCGATTTTCACAAAAACTAGTGGCTGGCTCATTCGCAGCATTGCTTGTTTTTTCCTGCCAGCAAGAAAAGGAACCGATTGATAAAAGAATTAAAAGTCTCGATCCCGCGAAAGCGGTAGCCATGGCCAAAGCGATTGAAGCTACCGTTACTCCAAATTTAGCCGAAGGTCTTACACTTCGCCTTTGGGGAGTTGATTCACTTGTAGCCGATCCGGTGTCTATCGATATTGATGATGACGGGAAATTGTATTACACGCGCACCAATCGTCAGAAAAATTCTGAGTTTGACATTCGCGGCCATCAAGATTGGGAAATTGAATCAATACAACTCCAAAACATTGAAGACAAAAGAAATTTTCTGCATAGAATCTTGTCGCCTGAAAACAGTAAGAAGAATTCCTGGCTGGCAGATCTGAATGGCGATGGATCGCACGACTGGCGGGACCTTACAATCGAGAAAGAACACGTTTACAAACTGGAGGACACCAACGGTGATGGTGTGGCCGATCAATCGCAATTAATTCTGGAGGACTTTCATGACGAGGTAACCGATGCGATGGGCGGAATTCTAAGACACGGTGATGATTTATTTGTCGACATAGGACATGACATGCGGCGACTTAACGATACCGATGTCTATGGTCTTCGCGATAAAAAAACTACGAGTCCCTATGCGTCTTGTTATAATATA
>CAZNCO010000651.1:0-3042 GCA_964571345.1 uncultured Ohtaekwangia sp. | reverse complement strand
GACGAAGTCTGTTTTCCGATCATCGGAATTTTATCGATGGACAAGGGTGCGAGAAAATTCTTTTCATCTCCGGCAGGAATCTGCTTCTCCGCGTTCGGCTTGAATTCACCTGTCGCGACTTTCGACACAAGTTTATTTACGGACAACGCCATCGAAATAGGAAGGCCCGCTTCTTTAATAATCTGATGACGCAATTCAACTGCCCACTTGAATGTTCCAAAGAAACGATCGAGCCCCGTGGCATCCACATAGAATTCATCGATGGAAGCTTTTTCAAATGACGGTGCCTTCTCTGCAATAATTTCAGTGACGATGTGTGAGTTTTGGCTGTAGGCTTCCATATCGCCCGAGATCACTTTGGCATCGGGGCAGAGCTGCATGGCCAAATACATGGGCATGGCCGAATGAACCCCAAACTTGCGCGCTTCATAACTACAGGCCGCCACCACCCCGCGCCTGCTGCTGCCGCCTACGATTAAAGGAATGCCATTGAGGCGAGGCTCCTTCTTGCGCTCCACCGCCACAAAAAAGGCGTCCAGATCAAAGTGAATGATGCTTCTCGTTTCCATAAACAGGGAAACAATATTACTAAATTTTTTAGCAAATAACTAAACGTGTATTTAGAAATGACATTTATTTCAACTCTAACTTCTTAATGGTTCTCCTCGGCATTAAATCTCAATTTGAACGGGCGACCTGTTCGCATCCTTGTTTCATTCGTGCAGCATTTGACTCCTTACACTGTTCCTGCACTCTCCCCGTGCAGAACAGGCCCAGATAAAGGATGGAGGAAGCAAGGATGTCAGAAGCCCTAAGGTACCTTAATAGTAGTGTGAGAGCAGAAAATTGGGGAATTTTGGTCGTATTTTAACAAGGTGACCAATACTCAAATTTGATAAGCCTATCCCCTTTAAACGTAAATATCACTCCATCATCAGATCCATTTGAAAAAAGAAGTAGTGAATCCTTTTCTGGATATTTTTCAAAATGCTGTTTCGCTACATCACCAAATATTTTGATAAAATCGGCTTTCGTTGTCAACCCACTTAATTCTTTGTCAGCATACATGATTTTGATCTTGCCTTTAGGATCAAGACTCACCTTTTCAAGAATAAACTCTTCCTTGTCGCTACCAATGAAATTAAAATCTTTAAACTTCAACTGATAATAGGGTCCGCCTGATTGATCGTCTTCGTGAAATCCACACGTGTAATGCGGGTAAGTAATTTGAGGCTGTCCGAAGGTTTTGACGATTACGTCTTTGGTTGAAAAAAACGCGAGACCGTTGAATTTTATTTTCTTTAATTCAAAGTCAACTTGCTGTGCCTGAACTAAGGTTGTAAGGAATATGAGCAGCCATATCAAGCGCAAGGCTTTCATTTCCCCGCAATCTCCGAGCGAAAAGTCTCCACGCAGCCGCGGTCTTGCAGGGTGACGAAGCAGGTCTTTCCGTCCTTGCCCCCAAAGGTGATGTTGCTGGTGTTTTTTCCTTTCATCGCGATTTCGCGGATCAGTTTTCCTTGCGGTGATAAGAATGCCACCACTCCTTTTCCATAACGGGTGATGTAAAGATTGCCTTCGCGGTCGCACTTCATGCCATCGAAACCAAAGTCAGGCACTTCCCAAAACTTGCGCTTGTTGCTGAGGTTGCCATTCGCATCTACATCAAAAGCCCATACAACTCTTTGCACACTCTCATTTACATACAAAGTCTTTTCATCGGGGCTCAGCTCGATGCCATTGGTGGTACCCATGCTTTCAGCCAGCAATGTTGTTTTACCATCGGTGTCAATTCTCCAGACTTGTCCCGTGCTTTGTTTCCAATTTGGATCGCTGGCAAAGAGCTGACCTTTTTTGTTGATGCAGATATCATTGGGCTGGTTGAAGCGATCGTTGTGCGCGAAAACAGAAACCTTCTTCGTTTTCTTTTCTACCTTCAAAATATTGTGACCGGTGAAGTCTGCAAGGAACATGTCTCCTTTTTTATTGAACTGGATGGCGTTGGCGGTACTGCCTTCGGGAAGCGTCAAATACAAATCTACTTTCCCATCCGCATGAACGAGGGCGATCGTTCCGTTCCTCTGAAAATTCACGACAAACAAGTTGCCTTTCTTATCTACGCGCGGACCTTCAATATCGTTCGTAAAAAGTTTTTCTGCCGTAAGGTCGGTTGCCTTGTAAAATTCCTGAGCTTGACTTCCAAGAATCAAGAATAATAAGATTAAAAAAAGGAAAATTCTCATTTCGCAATTGCTTTACCTACGTTGTGGCCTTTCATCGCATAATACAAAATGTAGAGATAACAAGGCGCCATGATGATATATGCAATACGTGTTCCCATCGATGGTGACAGGGCTCCATATAACAATGGAAGAATTGCTCCTCCTGCAATAGCCATCACCAACAAAGCTGAACCGGTCTTCGTGAATTTCCCAAGTCCTTCAATCGCTAACGGAAAGATTGCAGGCCACATTAATGAATTAGCCAAACCGAGTAGCGCAATAAACCCTACCGATACATATCCATTTGTAACTACGGCAAGTACAGTAAACAACACACCAAGTATAGAACAGTATTTTAACGCAGCGGCTTGTGAAATATATTTTGGAATCGTGGAGATTCCTACCACATACCCGATCAGCATACAAGCTAATGTGCCTTGCGTAAAGTAGCGAGCTACCGATAACTCAATACCTAACGACTTCCCATAACTGATAATTGTGTCACCCGCCATCACCTCTACGCCAACGTATAAAAATAAAGCGAGCACCCCTAGCATCAAATGGCGAAATTGAAACACTGATGTCTTTCCCCGATCCAATGAGTGAGACGTGCCTTCGGAGCTCCCGTCATCGTTGATATCGGGAAGACCTGAAAATAAAATTCCAAATGCCACCACCACAAGCACAGCAGATATAATTATGTAGGGTACAATTACACGCGCGGCCAACTCATCTAGTGTTGCTGCTTTGGCCATGGCATCCATTGTTTTCAATTTTTCGATCAAAGCATCGGCATCGTTCAGGGCAATGTATCCAAAAA
>CAZNCO010000650.1:0-3054 GCA_964571345.1 uncultured Ohtaekwangia sp. | reverse complement strand
GCTATCGTGTATACTTCGAATTGATCTCGAAAAAAACAAATAATGCATTGAGAATTTCTCCTGAATCTCCGGAGTGCGTAACATTTCTGTTCTTCTCATTAAATCGCGTGAGAATCTTATAGTAAGAAGAATCCGTCAGAGAGAATCGGTCCTCCAGTTCTTGCTTTACATCCGGGTTAGTCACAATTTCAACGTACACTTGCGTGCTTGACAATTCTGCTTTTAGTTTTTCAAGTTTTCTTTTTTCCCGTTCCCGCTTCGAGAAAAAATCAAGGTTTACTGCGGCCCCGCCTCCACCGTTTGGAACTGCACCATACCAAGGCACAGCTTTAGTTTTAATTTTTAAAGAGGGATCGTGCTTTGGGTTAAGCACCAAACGCTTGTCGCGCACGATAATCTCCTTCAACATAAGAGGCTGCTCAGCAAGGCGCACAAACATTACATCTTCCTCTACATAAACAGGCGTTTCGTAACGTCCATATCCGACACTCGAAAACACAAGTGTATCAGTATCCATCACGGTAAGAAAAAAAACACCTTGTTGATTTGTAATAGCTCCTCGATTCGTGCTTTTCACTTTCACGTGAACGCCCGGCAGCGCATTCAGAGTGACAGAATCCACCACAATACCTTTAATCGATTGTTGGCCGAGCGCAGCAAAACTCAAAAAAAATAGGATCAATATCCAAAAATACCCCTTCACCATACTCTGTTTAGCCCGCAATATAAACAGCTCAATGTTTACCCTTTTTATTTTTATAAAATTATTGTCACGTTCTAAACGTAAAATCAGCACACCTTAAAAAAGGTTTTGTTCTGTACTTCCTCTTGTTGAGCCAACATCGCTTCAATCTTCTTAGCGGTCTTCGTAATTGCCAACCCGCCCAATCCAGTACAGCGAAGTGTGTTTGGAATAGCATCCCCAACCTTCTTCATCGTTTCAATCACTTCATCCAGCGGGATCAGATGATTGTAGTCTGCCAACGCCATGTTTGCACATGATAAAGCATTGGTAGCTGCCATCACATTTCTATTCAGGCAGGGAGCCTCTACCCGATCCGCAATCATATCACACACCATGCCGAGGGACGTTTGAAGCGCCATAGAAGCCGCTGCAAGTGACTGATCCAGTGTACCTTTTTTCAATTCAACAATTCCGGCTGCCGCCATTCCTGAACCCGATCCGCATTCGGCCATACATCCTCCCACTTCTGCAGCAAATGTTGCGTGAGCTGCAATAAAAACTCCGATGATCCCGGCCGCTAACATGGCTTTTACCATTTCGTCTTCCGAAAGATTTAATGTGACCGCTGTTCCGATCACAGCTCCAGGCAAGGCCCCGCATGAACCAGCAGTAGGTGCTGCGACAATAACTCCCATCGAACTCTTTACTTCCATCATAGCCGAGGTAAACATGATAACGTGATTCAATGTATCGCCCTGCACCAGCGTATCTTTTTTCATTTGAGCTTTGAAGTTCACTGACTGCGGCCCTAGAATACGGTCTTCATAGTGTGTTCCTTTCAATCCTTGATCAATTGCGTTCTGCATGATCTTAACGATGTGCCGCATCTTTTCAAAAACTTCCTCATGTAAAATCTTTCCTCGTTCACTTTCATAATGTACTGCCAGTTCCCAAAGTGCCAGGTTTTTGTCTCGATTATAATTCAGCATTTCCTCTGCTGTGATAAACGGTACACTTAAATTTTTACGCGACAACACTGGCAGAACAGGAGCAAGCTTTTTCACGGCTAACACATCGTCAAATGCAGACAACTCCTCTTCGATGCTTGCGGAAAGGAAATAGTTTGATTTAATTTCAATGAAAATTTCGTTGCCTGTTCTAATCTGGATCTCATCTGCCTGGATAGACTTCTTTAAAAATTCAAAAACTTTATCTGTAGATTTTACATACACCAGTGTTTCATAGAAATCACCCGCCATCGACACTTCTGCTCCATCGATCTCAATTACCTGAATCATACCACCTCCTGTAGATAAAGCTGTGAGCGTTCGTGTTTCATGATCGTTCTTCAGCGTAATCTTATAGGTGTTGGGATGAGTTGCTCCAATCGGATGAATCTCGATCTTGATTTTTATTCCGGCTGCATCCACCGCCTGCAGGTAATTGGGCAGGCGTTCATCAAAAGCCTCCCATCCTAAAAATCCACCGAACAAACCCATATCCGAGCCTTGCCCTTTATGCGTAGTAGCCAGAGAACCGTTGGGATCAAATTCGATCAAAACTTCTTCTATGTCGCCATTCATTAAATCGCGGCAAAGGCGGCCAATCCTGAGAGAGGCAGCACAATGAGAACTTGACGGACCACGCATCACGGGACCAATAACATCATTGAAAATGCTGGGATAGTTTTCCATGTCTAAAAATTCTTTGAATGAAATACTAAGTTATCGAATTAATCTTATTTCCTTGTGACGAAAATTGATTTGCATATGATTACGGCCATCTGGTTAATTCTTTTTGCCCTCGCTATTTGGATTGGCATTGCTCTTTTCCACGACTACCTAAAACATAAAAACAACCTTGAAGATAATTCATGGGCGAAAACTGGGTTCATCGGATTCACGGGGAATTTTTTTGATACACTGGGCATCGGTTCCTTCGCTATTGAAACTGCAATGCTAAAATTCATGAACCAATCTCCCGATAAGTTAATCCCCGGAACGTTGAATGTTGCCAATGCTATTCCAACCGTAGCACAAGCAATCATCTTCATACAAATTGTAGAAGTAGAACCTTTAACACTTGTGCTGATGGTAGCGGCTTCCGGTGTGGGCGCATTACTTGGCGCAGGCATTGTTGCCAAGTTGCCCGAAAAGAATATTCGCATGACGATGGGCATTGCTCTGCTGATCACTGCATGTTTTATGATTGCATCCAAACTTCACTGGATTGAAGGTGATGGCAATGCCATTGGCCTGCAAGGGAAGACACTTGCTTTTGCTGTTGCTGTTAATTTCATTTTAGGTGCTTTAATGACGGCCGGCATCGGACTATACGCTCCTTGCATGGCATTGGTTTTTGCTTTGGGA
>CAZNCO010000649.1:0-3056 GCA_964571345.1 uncultured Ohtaekwangia sp. | reverse complement strand
CGGCAAGAGTGATTTGCTTTCATCTTATTTTCTAAATCTTGACACAGCCCGGGTGCGTTTAGCTTCGTTGAAGGCATCTTTGCAACACCAAGACTCTTCCCTGCTTCGTATAGAGAAAAAGATTACTACCCTTGAAAAAGATTTCAAAAATTTATTAATGCTCTTGCAACAAAGAGGATTCAAAGATTTTGGTCTTGAAGGAAAACTTCGTGATGCCATCCACAAAGTTGAAAATTCAAGTTACGCATATAATAAAGTGGACATGCTCACTTTGCGAAGACATGAAAAAGATTTTTTCTTAAGAAGAGACCTGAAATATCTTAACGAATTCAATAAGAAGGCAGATGCATTTCTCGTTTCGCTACAGCAACAAAAATCTTCCACCGAACGAGATGAAATCATCACTCGAGTTACAGACTATCGAAATCTATTCAATGAAGTAGTATCAGTTGATGAAAAGATTGGTCTGCAGGATACGGGCCTCAAAGAAATCATCAATCAGAATTTCAATGACATAAAAACACAAACACTGGCATTGAACACTACGATAACGTTTGACAAGAATAACTACGAGCAAACTTCCTCGATGGTGCTGTTGGTTTTGTTTGCAATTCAATTGCTTGCTGGCATAACATTGGCAATTTTTTATGCACATCAAATTACCCAATCCGTAAAAGAATTACAGCGAGCGATCCGTGATTTTGCAGATGGAGTTTTTCCTGCGCCACTGACCGTGCGCAGTCACGAAGAGATCGGAGAAATGAAGGCCGCGTTCACCCAATTGCTGAAGAGAATAAAATCCGCGCAAGATTTCTCTGTCGCACTGGGCGAAGGAAAGCTCGATAAATCCTACCGACAGGAATTCAAAGATGATTTGCTTGCTCAAGCGCTGATCAAAACACAATCTGAACTGAAACGTGCCGATGAAGAACAAAAAATAATTAACTGGACAAACCGAGGGGCAGCACAACTTAATGAAATATTAAAAGCTCAGGGCAAAGACCTTGGTTCACTCGGTGACGAAATTATAAGACTATTGGTTCAATATCTGAACGTCAATCAGGGAGCCTTATACAATGTGAGGAGCGATGAGACGGGCGTTTGGGCGGAGCGGATTTCAACTTTCGCATATGGAAAAAGAAAATTAATAGACCAGAAAATTGAAGCCGGAAATGGATTGGTAGGGCAATGCCTTCTGGAAAAATCCACCATTATTATTACCGATGTTCCAAATGGCTACGTGAAAATCACATCGGGCCTTGGTGAGGCTACTCCCAAATTCATTTTAATAGCGCCACTGATGGCAAAAGATCAGGTGATTGGCATTGTTGAATTGGCTTCTTTTCACAAACTAGAAACTTACCAGATTGAGTTTGTTGAAAGTATTGCAAAAAATATAGCCGTCATTTTAAATGACAAAAAATCAACTCTTGAAACACAAAAGCTTCTGGATGAATCCCGGCACAACGCTCAACAACTGGCTTCGCAAGAAGAAGAAATTCGTCAAAATGCGGAAGAGATGCACGCCATTACAGAGCAACTGGAACGGGAGAAGAAACACTTGTTGGAAGAGATTGACGTTTTGCGAAAGCTTGTGAAAGCAGACCTGGCAGAAAATTAAATCAGAACAAACCAGGTTAATTTTTATTTATCCATTTAATGTGACCATGAAATTTTTTGACAAGAATTCCCTTCGCTTTCGTTTTTTGATCGGTTTGCTCTCCATCGGCTTGCTGTTGATCGCAATAGGCATCTCAACTCTTTTACTCTTCAAGCAAATTAAATGGGTGGAAGAGGTGCGACATCACAGCAGCAAACTGGAAGTATTAACGCTGAACCTCATTAAAAATGACAATGACTTCTTTGACTTTGAAGCTACCAGTGAAAATTATTTCAAAGATCACAATAGTTCCTTTTTAAAAATGCACGATAGTTTATCGTGGCGAATTGCAACCGCAAACAACCATCTGAAAAAAATTATTCGTTTCAGAAATGATGACCTCTATCAGCGGCTAAAATTTATTGACAGTTTGACTTTGCTGTACAACCTGAAGTTCGCAAGACTCGAAGCCAATTTTCACAAAAGAGGATATAAGGATTTTGGTGTTGAAGGCAGGATGCGTGACCATGCTCACGCTTTGGAAGCCCTGGCAGAAAAAGATTTGTCTCGCTCAGATTTATTAATGCTGCGCAGAGTTGAAAAAGATTTTCTCTTAAGACATGATACAGCGTACGCTCAGCAGTTTAACAACCTTATCGGGAAACAAATCTCTGCCCTGACAGCGGATTCGAGTCGTTACGCAGAGAACTTGTATCACCTCAAAATGTATCAAAACGAATTCAACTTGCGATTGAAAATAGAGAAAGAGATTGGTCTGAGCAGTCATTCGGGGTTACGATGGGATCTTAACTTATTAACAGATGAACTGAGCAATCGCTTCGCTGAAATGAGTTTGCAAACCGACACTGTTTACCGGTCCATTCTTAGATCGGTAATATTTATTTACACGGCCGCGATTGTGATCGCGATTGTCATAGCCATCGTCTCTTCGTTTTGGATTTCAAAAAAATTGGCAGCTCCAATTGTACGATTAACTCAATGGGTGGATAACACCACGGAGTCATCAGCATCAAGAGATGATGAAAGTATTTCAGAGAACGATGGAGAGATCAGTTCACTTACACAATCATTTGTAAACCTGATCAAGCGCACGCGTAAGCAAATGAACGAGATAGAAGAAAAATCAGAACTACTCGACAAACAAAATCAGGAGCTGATTAAACTAAATCACGAGTTGGATAATTTTCTGTATAGTACCGCTCACGATCTGCGATCTCCGCTTTCGTCACTTTCAGGTTTAGTGCGGTTGATGCGAATGGAAAACCGGCAAGCAGCGTTGGAAGAATACCTAGCTATGATGGACTCAAATATTCGAAGGCAGGAGAATTTTATTTCGCAAATTGTTGGTTACGCCAAGAACAGTAAACTTGAAATTACGGCAGAAAAAATATCACTGAAGACGATGATACGGGATATTTTCAAGAACCACGAATTT
>CAZNCO010000648.1:0-3058 GCA_964571345.1 uncultured Ohtaekwangia sp. | reverse complement strand
AGCGCCTTCGCTTCCTCCACAAGGGCGGCGCGGCGGGCGGGAGGCGTGGTGAAGGGGATGCGGCTACTTACCAATGTTGTCATTACTTCATTCACTTTAGATTCATCACTATATAAGTAGTATGGGCAGGTTGGGGAGTGGGGGTTAGTGTATTAAAAAGAAGTTTACCTGCCCATGAAATTCCATTATTATTTTATTGTATATAAATCTATTTGGGTAAAAGATTTGGTTCCACCAAGTCATTTAATAAACCATACAACTTCCCAATCTTTACCTGCAATATAGCTGGTATATAAGTTCCATGTTCTGGCGAGGATTTAAAGATTGGAGTATTTACGATTTCCACACCATACTTCTGGCAATCAACCAGATAATTTATCTCGTGGATTAAACTATACAACTCGACCAACTTTTGTGCCTCTTCCTTGAGGACAAAAAGTAATCCAGAACTTGTTATTGCATTCCAAGCATCCGTGTAGAATGGTATAAAGACAATATGTTGTCTTTGTTCTGGTCGAAAGTGATAAATTTCTTCGATTAGCTTTAAGCTCTTATCGCATAACTCAATATTCTTTGATACTTCAAAATATAACGATTTTTTTAATCCTTTTCTAAATATCGCGTCTTTAACCTCATAGTCTTCCATAGGAATAGATTGAAAATTATAACGCCTATAATAGCGATGATCTACCATATGAGGGGCGTCTGGACTTTCAGGGATATTAACCACAAAGATTGCCTTTTGAGAGTTATCTGGATTTAAGATCGGATTGATTACCACATCTTTTACTCTTGGTTGAATTTTGTCTAAAATTATATTTTCAATTCTCTCTTTTGTTTTCTCGCCATCTATCCAGCTTATTGAAGTTGGTAATCCTCCATCTTCCCCTATTCCATATATTATCGTACCGCCTGATGTGTTGGCAAAAGCAGAAATGTCCTTGGCGATCTCTTCATTCTTCTTATCCAACTCTCTTTTGTATTCAAGGCTTAAGCTCTCTTCAATATTATTCTCAATTAGATCTTCAATATCCTTTAATGAATTGAAACGATTCATAATCCCACACCGCCTTCTACCATCCTTACTTCTTCTTCCGTCAGCCCGTACAGCCTGTAAACTATCTGGTCAATAAGCCTATCGGTTGCCTCAATTCTTCCTATAAGAGGTTTCAGCTTGCTCACCGAAGCCATGTACCACTCAAGAAGATGCTTATAATTCGCAGGACTTTTGGGGTCGTATCCAGCCTTGAGCTTTTTCTTATTTTTGACAAGCACATCTATTAAGGTCTGAAACTCATGGCTGTAATATTCCTGTATTGCGGTCTTGTTGGATAAATCGCCAATAGAAGCGCCTATCTCTCCTTTCAGGAAATCCAGAAAGCTCTTTATCTCCGCATTCTTCTCCTTATTCATCTCTATCATGCGCTCGGCAAGATGCGCGAGCAGGTCATGCACAACATCGCTCTCTTCGGGCGCAGCGGAGAGGCGCGCGCCTACAAACTCAAGAATCTTTAGACTGTCCGGCGCCGCGCCAGAAGTTGCGGCAGTCTGGACGGGATGAACGGGATTTACAGGATTTGCAGAGCGTATCCTGTCCATCCTGTTAATCCTGTCTGAATTTGCAATTCCAGAACAAAATTCCGTGTACAACGCCTTCGCTTCCTCCGCAAGGGCGGCGCGGCGGGCGGGAGGGGTGGTGAAGGAGATGCGGCGGATGGGGATGTTTTTAAAATAATCCCAAATTAGTTGATAGCCGTTCTGTATTTGAGTACAACTCTTACTAATTAAATACCATCCAAGTTTTGAATTTAAAAAGGATACCAAAAATTTATCATCATTTGGGATAATCCAAACCGCATTGTTGCAGTAAAAACCATCATTATCAAAATAAAATGCTGGCTTAACTTGAAAAACTAAATACATGATTTTTGGTTTATCGAAGTCTTTATAATAATCGCATGCTCGCAATTCCCACCAGTAATTGCCTTTATCCCAGCGTTTTTCAAGCTTCTCTTGAAATTGTTTTAAGTAATTGAAAACTGCAGGATACTCTTCAATCGGAACTCCAACGTAAGTCCATATCAGATATCGTCCCTTATATTCTATTTCGTATCTACCTACATCATCGCCAATAAGGAATGGTCTGATTATTTCTGTACTTTTAGGATCTTCTTTAACTAGCCGATTTTTAGTCGCTTCATTTATGATAAATGCCTCACTAAGCCCTGTTAAAATACCTCTTTTGGGCATGATTTGTGTAAATTCGCCAAGCAGACAACTGCTAATTTTAATTTTATCTACTATTTTCTTTTCTTCTGCGCCTAAGAGTGACCAATGATGCACTTTGAAGTCATCTTCCGCAATCAATGTTTCAGAAGACTTAACAACCGTATCCAATAAATTAAAATCAAGAGATTTTACAGGAACGAAAGCTGTAGCTCGTCCTTTGCGGGATTCGTTTTGTGTAATTATTATGCAAGGGTATGTTGTAGCATCTGGAAAGACTGAGAGATCACCAAAGTCAATAATTTGTTTTAGAAAAACCTCTTTTAAGAGAAAATCTCTTAATGAAACACCATAATTGGCACGCATGAATTTATTGGATGATATGAACCCGAATAATCCTCTTTTCTTCAGTAACTTGTGGGATCGTTCAAAAAAATAAACATAAAGATCCGCGCCGCCATGATGAACCTCAAAATTCAACTTGAAATAATCCTTATCCTCTCCAAGCTGCTCCTGCCTCACATACGGCGGATTCCCCACCACGGCATCCCACCCCGGATTCTCCTTCGGCGCGCCGCCCTCGAAGAATATTTCGGGGAATTCAAGCTCCCAGTGGAAGAAGCGCTTCTCCCCCGCAATCCCCTGCGCCTCCGCAAACCACTCGCGCCCGCGCCACTTGCCCCAGTCCGGGAAATCCTTCGGGTTCATCTCGTTCTGCATCTCCGCATACTCATCATGCGGCGGCGCCGCGCCGAAATAGGTTGAGACCCAGACGTTCGCCAGTTCATGCAGCCTTCTATTTAACTCCGACTTCTGGAGCGCATCGTACTCC
>CAZNCO010000647.1:0-3080 GCA_964571345.1 uncultured Ohtaekwangia sp. | reverse complement strand
ATCCAAAGCTTATGCTAATTTTTTTAAGAAAACCTGTTTTTTTAGGTTCACTTTTTGGTAAAACAGCCAAATCTGGTTGAGAAGTTGATTGACGATGACCTTGCCCCTTTGTTTAGTCCAGTCTTAATTAGAGGTTCCGGTTAATTTCTCTTCCTCTTGAGATACCTCATCCGGAGTCTTTCCGTTGAGGGAGCTATGAGGGCGTTGCTTATTATACTCTTCTCTCCATGTTTCTACAAGCCTTTTTGCCTCATGTAGATTCACGAAAATGTGTTCATTCAGGCATTCATCCCTGAACTTTCCATTGAAGCTCTCGATGTATCCGTTCTGGTAGGGTTTACCGGGTTGGATATAATCCCATCGTATTCCTTGTTCCTGGCACCACCGTAGAATAGCCATACTAGTAAACTCTGTGCCATTATCGCTTAAAATTCTGCCAGGTTTTCCTCTGGCCTCTATGACTTGATCGAGTTCTTCGCACACCCGGCGCCCGTTGAGAGATGTATCAACCGCAATCTTGATACTTTCTCTGGTAAAGTCATCTACTACTGTCAGCATACGGATTCTTCTCCCGCTTTCAAGCACATCATGCACAAAATCTAACGACCATTCCTGATTCTTTTTTGTTAGCGCCATTGCAATCACCCTCGTCCCTAAGGCTCTTTTTCGACCTCCTCTTTTGAGCACTTTCAATCCAAGCTGTTTGTAAATCCTGAACAACTTCTTATGGTTGATCTTGATCCCTTCACGCTTGAGGAGCACATGTATACGACGGTAACCATAACGACGTTTTTCGTGCGCGATAGCGGCTATCCTCTCCTTCAAAAGCCCTTCGTCGGGCTTGTAACTCACATAGCGCATACTGGCCCGATTTGCCCCAACAAGCTTACATGCCCGTCTTTCGCTGCGGCCATGGGTTTGAACCATGGCCTGACAACAGGCTCGTTTTGCCTGCGGGGTTACCACTTTTTTGAGAGCACATCCTTGAGGGCAACAATGTCGAGCTGTTGATCAGCTACAATTCTTTTTAATCGGGAATTTTCAGCCTCCAGAGTTCTGAGCCGTTTTGCTTCGGGAACGGTCATATTTGCATACTTGCCTTTCCAAAGATAATACGTTGCGTCAGAGATGCCGTGTCGACGGCACAACTCTGCTACTTTGGTTCCTGCTTGAGCTTCGCTGAGGATATTGATGATTTGTTCTTCTGTGAATCTACTTTTCATGGTTCGTGTCCTTTTGGGTTATCAGTTTACACGAACCTCTAATCTTAAGTGGACTACTTTTTGGGGGTCAGGTCATTTACCTCAAAGTAATTTTTGGGGAAATTTATTAAAAAATAATAAATTAGATATTTCGGTTGAAGAAATCCAAAATAAGTACAAAGGATTTGAAGGTGAAATTCTAATGCAAACCACAATCGATCAAAAAGATAAAATAATAAATTATTACAATAATTTAAGAATGATAATATCTTTCTTCTTTATGTTGTTCATAACGAATTATTTTATTCTAATGTTCTAACGTCAAATGCTGTTAATGTTGGCTTTGATATAGGCATATGTGAAGAAGAGGCAACGATTTATTCTTCAATATATAATGAAATTATATTTGGTTATTTTAATGAATTAATTCAATTTAAAGATAGACTAAATGGTAGTCCTAAACAGGTAGTGATTTTAAGACGTTAGATAGATAAAATAATTTGCTTTTACAACGGAGCAATTATGAATATCGCCTGCCCTCACTGCCATGCCCTTATTGCTAGAAAAAATGGTTCTACTCCCGATGGCAAACAGAAATTTCAATGTGTTTCTTGCTTAAAGCAATTTGTTGAAGATCCACAGAATAAGTTAATTCCTCAGAATACTAAAGAAAGAATACGAAGATCTCTATTAGAGAGGGTTTCTCTAGAAGGCATTTGTCGAATTTTTGATGTAAGCATGCCATGGCTACTTGAATTTATGCAGCAAACTTTTACAACTCTACCTGATAATTTGAATGCTACTATTGTCGCAGAAAATGATGAGTTTGAAGTATTCATTCTTGAGGGAGATGAGATGTGGAGCTTTGTTGGAAGTAAAAAAAATGACCAGTGGTTATGGTTGGTGATGCATTCAAAAACGAGACAAATTTTAGCCTTTCACATTGGAAAAAGAAATAAGGCATCTGGGGAAGCTTTAATGAATAAGCTACCTGAAGCTTTAAAAAAAAAGCCCTCTTTTATACAGATAGATTCTCAGTTTACTATGAAATTATTCCCTCAAAACAACATTGCCCTGTTGGGAAAGAATCTGGAAAAACGAGTTACATTGAAAGATTTAATTGCACCCTTAGACAAAGATGTGCAAGGTTAACCCGAAAAACACTTTCTTTTTCAAAGAAAATTGAAAATCATATAGGTCTCATCAAAATGTTTATCTGTGACTATAATGATAATTTGAAATCACTACCTGTTTAGGACTACCAAGAAATCCGAAAAAGGGAAGCAATTAAAAAATTTCAAACTGCGTGCCAATACTCTAAAAAAATTAAGGATTTTTTTGAATATGAAGAAAGCATCCAAATACAGATTTTAATCGATCTGATTTTTTGCTCCTATGATTCACATCCCGGCCAGTATATTGATTTTATAAATATTGACTTTTCTCGTTTCTTGACACCAAGCCTTGTCATAGAAAATTGTGGGCAACATTTTGCAACACTGCGAAGCTGCCTTCTTACACATCCTGCATCATTTAAGCCCCTATGTGAAAACATAAAAAAGATCATTTCATCCTGGAATTTACAAGAAATTGTAGATAAACATGCGTAAGACAGTAAGATGACCGTTGCTGTCTATAAATCTGACTATATGCTGGAAAATCCGAGAATCCATCGGTACCTCGCGTTGCGATTTGTTGCAACAAGGTAAAAAGCTGATGGTGCGGATAATCAGCAGGGAAGACTTCGAAAATCGGAGAAACCTCAGAGACTATACGTCAGAGTCGCCTTAGGCGACAAGATATAGTCCGAACTGCATGGCGACATGTAGATTAACATAATTGTCGGTCTCTATCCAGGACAACCGTCGAGATTTGAGG
>CAZNCO010000646.1:0-3080 GCA_964571345.1 uncultured Ohtaekwangia sp. | reverse complement strand
CTCTTCACGTCTCCTGGTGCTATCGAAGCGGTCAACGAAAATGGGATTTGGTATTTTTTCGTTGCAAATACCTATCAAAATAGGATAGTGCGAATAACTATGGGAAATGGACTGCTTTCACCGCCAACAGCTACTGATGATTTGCTGGATTTAGGAACAGGCCTTTTGACACCAATGGCGATAAAGGCGGTTTTGTCGAGCGCTTCACATCTATTGTTGATCAGTGGACAAAGTAGTGAAACGATATCCGTAATAGATTTTTCAAGTTCATTCGGTGCTTCGCCTATCGGTTCACACAACTTAACTGATCCGTTGATCGTGAACCCAAGCGGGGTTGATGTAATTTTTGACGGCATAAGTTGGTATGGATTGGTAGGGGGAGCTACAGCAGGTAATGCAATTCTATTGAATTTTGGGACCGACTTAAATAATATTCCAACTTTAAGTAATTTAGGAATTGTTGCAAATACACGAGAAGTCAAAATAGTAAAAGAAGGCTTAAATTATTTTGGTTTTTTGAGGTCCGAAAATGATGGAGTGTATAGAATTCAGTTTGGTACTGATTTTAGTTCTCCCTCTGTGCCAACTAAAATTTCAACCAATGCTTTACAAAACACATCGAGAAGCCTAGACGTTATAAAAGACACTCCTTACTGGAAGATATTTACTATAGAGGCAACCACCGGAAATGTGTTGCGGCTCGATTTTTCTGGAGATTGTCAAACCCAAGTTTCTACAAACTATTCGACACAATTCGCTCCTTTGGGTCTTGAATATATAATGAGCGGTAATTATTTCATTGAACTTACTGCTTTTGACTCCAATAATGTCTCGGCTGTGTCCAGTTCAACTATAACTATTTCGTCTTTTTACGCTCCTGATATTGATTTCTCATCACAAAATAATTGTGCAAACTATACTGTAACTTTTAGTTCTGTTAATCAATCTGGAGGCATAACGAATTATCTTTGGAATTTTGGAGATGGTGGTAATTCTTCGGCTTCTAACCCAGCCAATATTTTTTCTTTAGCCGGGAATTACAATGTTACGTTGACTCTCACAGATGTGAATAACTGCCAAAATACCGCCCAAAAATCTCTCCAAATCTTTAACCCACCTCAAGCGAACTTTTCTCCTCCTTCTGTCAGCCCAATCTGCACTGGCCAAAATTATGTATTCACCAACACGTCAACTTCAGATGTTGGCTCCAACCCTACCTGGCAATGGAGTGTGAATGGAACAAACGTAGGCACAGTGCAGGACTTGAATTATCTTTTTAATACCAATTCAAATCAAACTGTTTCGCTCACAGCTTCAATACCTGGGTGTTCTACGCAGTCTACCCAAACCGTAACCTCTATTCAACTTGGACCTCAGCTCAGTTTTACATCTCCAGCAACAAGTTGTGTGAGCGCTCCCGTATCGTTTAACAATACTTCCACCGGTGATGTGCTTGGGTATAACTGGACGTTTGGTGATGGAAATTCTTCTACGCAAACCAGCCCAACCAATTCTTTTGCTTCGACTGGAAGTTATAATGTCACTCTTTCTGCTTCTAACGCAGCTGGTTGTCAAAATTCGTTTTCACAGCCTATTACTATTTACTCCAATCCTCAGCCTGATTTCTCGCTTGATTTGCCTCCCTTCTCCTGTGCGGGTTCGCCCTCGCAGTTCAATGATCTTACTCCCGCCCTTACAGACAGTAACCTCGCCACATGGAGCTGGCAGTTTGGCGATGCGGCCAACGGAAGTTCACAACAACGTAACCCAGCCTACACCTACTCAACAGCGTCCAACTACAATGTGGCTTTGCAGGTGACTTCTAATTTTGGATGTACAGGAACGAAACAAAAGACGATTACCATTTCGCCTTCACCACTTGCTGCTTTCAGTAATTCAGCAGCTTGTGTCAATCAATCCACTCAGTTTACGGATTTATCTACAGGTGGAGTTAAATCACGACAATGGAAAATACAAAGCAGTTTATTTTCATTGTCCAATCCAACGTACACATTTACGTCACCTGCCACTTATCCGGTTACACTGGCTGTGACGGGTAACAACAACTGCATCAATCAAATCACACAAAATGTAGTGGTGCCTGTGCCACCTGTCATGGATTTCTCTGTTCTGTACCCGTGCACTGGATCTGCTACGCAGTTTCAAGAGATCAATCCGGGAGGAAGTGATCCAGCTACAGCCTGGAACTGGAGTTTCTCTTCTGGAAGCGCGTCAGGCAATCCGGCAAGTATTCCATTTTCCTCGCTTGGCATTTATCCCGTGACACTCACTTCCACCCGCCAGTCGAAGTGCATTTATTCAACTACTAAAAATGTTTCGATCATCAACGGACCGATGGCATCTTTTGTGCCCTCTGTTACGGCCGGGGCAGCCCCATTGAATGTTTCGTTTGCTAACAATTCTTCTTTTGCTGATTCCTATTTGTGGAGCTTCAATGATGCAAATAACTCCACAAGTACTGATTCTTCACCATCTTTTGCGTTTACCCAACTGGGTACCTATCAGGTACAACTTACGGCAAGCAATACGCAGAACTGCACAAGTACTGCCAGCGCCACTGTAAGTGTGGTAATACCGAACATTGATGCCTGGATGAGGTCGCTGGTGCTGGCGGAGGATCCTCAAACCTCTTCTACACGGGCGATTGTTACGATCACCAACAACAGCAACGTGCCGCTTGTTGACCCACTTGTAAGTATTGACCTTGGCGGAGATGTGTCACTTCAAGAAAAAATTTCAGGCACTGTTCAAATTGGCGAGTCCATCACGAGAACTTTGGGCTTACAGATTTTACCAAAGACGATCGCCTACATTTGTGCGGAGGTGGATGTATTCAACGATGTTTTTGCAGACAATAATCAGCAATGTGTTTCCCTCGCTGATGATGAGGTTGCGCTTTCGCCCTATCCCAATCCGGCAACCACGCAATTGAACATCCGTTGGATCAACGCTAAAGCTGAAAATGTTCACGTAGTAATTTTTAAATCCAATGGACAAGTTGCGTTTGACGAAGTAGTTGATTCTCCGGCCGGGCTCTCAGATTTTAAACTGGATACCTC
>CAZNCO010000645.1:0-3084 GCA_964571345.1 uncultured Ohtaekwangia sp. | reverse complement strand
GCCACTATAAGTCCACGTGCTTTTGCGATTGATAAATCCTGCAACCCAATTCCAATCCAAATCCAGCAAAACTTCGGGCGACATGTTTATGAATCATGATTGATGGCATCAGCACTAACTCTTTTTCATGCAATTGCGCACCAGGCATATTCAACTGCACCAGCGAGGAAGGAACTGTAAATCCCAAATCAATGGTTTCTGAATTCATCCCCACCCCGATTAACGGAATCAAGAAAATTCCACCCAGTTTATACACTCTGCCATACGATAACACCACTAATTCATCGGACTTGATCGGGTGCTTGGTGCGAATGATTTTAAATTCAGCTCCGATTACTGAGCGACCTGAAAAAGAATAAAGTCCTTTGACCAGGTAGTTGAGCGCCACTTGATCCGAAACGTTGGCACCTCCACGCGAAAGCCAGTTATTCAAATTGTCATTATTCACAACATCCAGCCCGCTTGAAACCGACAGCATAAATTTAGGCTGGCCATAAATCAGGAATCGTCCGCCTAATTGAGCGGATACTGAAATATGTGCCAGGAGAAATGAAAACAAAATAAGCTGCCTGGCAAGAAGCACTTTGAACATAGTTTAAAGCCCACCAAATTCACAGCCGTAAACACGGTAGTTAAAGTCAAAGTAACGAATGCGGACTAAGGCTACCTATGACTAAAGTCATTTCATGAGAAAGTATTCGCTAAAGACTGATCTGAATATTTTTTTATACTGTAAAAGACCAAGCCAAGAGCCAATCATTTTCCATTGCCGCAGGCCATCATGCCTCGTTAACAAAAGCTTGGAACCATTCAAAAAAAGAATCTTTTAATCTTCCGATAAAAATTGGAACTTAAAAACCAACCAATTTCTCTGTCACCAAATATCCCCCGCATGAAATTGTACCGGTATTTTTGCATAACACTCCTTTTACCCCTGGCAACCTTTTCTCAGCAAGGCATTTTTGAAAATCAAATCGATATCGGGAAACCCAAAATAGCCGGCAGCACCAGCTATGACAAACAAACACAAGTTTACACATTGAAAGGCGCAGGTTATAACATCTGGTTTCAGCGTGATGAGTTTCAATTTGCCTACAACAAACTCAAAGGCGATTTCATCCTCACTGCTCATTTTGCTTTTGACGGAAAGGGCGTTGACCCTCATCGCAAAATCGGGTGGATGGTGCGCGAGTCTGTTGATGAAGATGCCTCGCAAATCATTGCCGTGGCCCATGGCGATGGCCTAACAGTATTGCAGTGGCGTGAATTAAGAGGTGCTTACATGCGCGATCCGGAAGACGAAATCTTCGCGCCCAAGAAAGGGTACTCGATTCTTCAACTAGAGCGGCAGGGAAAGAAATTTATTTTACGTGCAGCTCATGAAGGTGAACCTCTGCAACAAATTGGCACCCACCACATGCACTCGATGAAAAACGAAGTGCTTGCGGGTTTGTTCATCTGCTCACACAATGCAGATGTGACTGAACAAGCCAGGGTATGGAATGTTCGCATCGACCAACCCGTGGGCAACAAATACGATCCTTACAAAGAAGGCTTTCTCGGAAGCCGGCTGGAACTGCTGAACATTTTTACCGGAATGCGAAAAGTAATTTACGAAGCTCCTGGCAGATTTGAAGCGCCCAACTGGATGCCCGATGGCAAGAAGCTACTCTTCAACATGGATGGTTCTCTTTACAAAATTCCGATCGAGGGTGGTGAGCCTGAAAAATTAAATACCGGGTTCGCCAATCGTAACAACAACGACCATGGCATTTCTTTCAATGGAAAATTGCTCGCCATTAGTCATCACCGCGATGGCTTACCCGGTGGAGGCTCTACCGTGTATGTGCTGCCGCTTGAAGGAGGTACTCCCAAACTCATCACTGAAAATACTCCCTCCTACTGGCATGGGTGGAATCCCAACAACAAAGAAGTTGTGTATGTGGCGCAGCGAAATGGAAGTACCACGTATCAGATTTATAAAAACTCAATCGAAGGCGGAAAAGAAGTGCAGCTCACCTCACACAACTTTGGCCACGTGGATGGGCCCGAATATTCTCCGGATGGAAAATACATTTACTACAATGGAAGCCAAACCGGCACCATGCAACTGTGGCGCATGAAACCTGATGGCACCGGCAAAGAACAACTTACATTTGACGAAGCTAATAATTGGTTCCCTCATATTTCTCCTGACGGAAAATGGATCGCCTATTTGTCTTTTCCGGAAACCATCAATCCAGATGCACATCCCGCTTACCAGCGCGTAACATTAAAGCTGATGCCTGCGAATGGAGGATCGGCAAAAGTAGTTACGTATTTATACGGAGGCCAAGGCACCATCAACGTGCCTTCGTGGTCGCCCGATAGCAAATTCATCTCGTTCGTTAGTAATTCAAGAAAGAACTAACATCATTCTGACGTTAGAAAATCATCTCACGCTCTTAAAAATTACCTGAGGCTAATCTCTGCTTTCCCTTGCCAACACTGGCGTGGCGGCCATCGGCATGATCAGCCGTGCACCTGCCCAATAGAAAATTCTGTGTGCAACACATTGGCAATCTTCGTTGTCTGATCGCTCCGTTAGTCGTTCTAACGGTAACCATTATAAGGTTAACCGGGGTAAATATACTTTCGCACACTCTATAGGGCTTTTTGTTTTACCTCAACCAACTAAAAAAAGAAAAGATGATGAAAAAAGGAATTCGCGGGATTTTGGTGATTGGTATGTTTAGTCTGGTCGCCTGCTCAATTGGATCAAATGTGGATGATCTGACAAACTCAGCAGATGACGCAGCACGAAGGCGAAAAAAAACGTCAACAACTACTACAACTACTACAACGAGTACGTCAACGTCAACGTCAACCACAACAACAACTACTACTTCTACTGGAGATGTCTATTTTCAAACCGATTTTACAAATGTAACGTTGGTTCCGCACTCGGATTATATCGGATTTAATCCGTATAACCTGGGAATACCTACCAACCTTACCAGTGAATGTGATATTGGATTTGCAGGCGCTATCCCCACGTATGGAAATGCGCAGATTGTTACCGACAATAACAGAAATGTGTTGAAA
>CAZNCO010000644.1:0-3094 GCA_964571345.1 uncultured Ohtaekwangia sp. | reverse complement strand
CTCATGACCAATGCAGGCTAGCTCTGCAGCTACCCTTCCACTTTCATATGAATTTTGTCCAATAAAAGAGAGAGCCTTGGACTCTATAATATTGGTGTTGAACAAAACATACGGGATATTCCTTCTTTGACATTCTATGAAAAAAGGTAACGTCTCTTTATAAAAAATAGGCGCTATTAGTACACCATCGGGATTTAACTTGAAAATCTCGCCCGAAACCTTTTCAAAAGAATTCTTCTGTGTGATTTCGAAGGAGCTAATATGAAGATGGATGCCATACTGTACCCATTCTTCCTCGCCTTGGGTTATCCCTTCCATTGCCTTGCCCCAATACTCGTCTACTTGTGGGTTGGGCAATAATACAGCTATGAGGTAGGGTCTGTAGGCTCCCAGCATTCGGGCAATGAGGTTAGGCTTATAGTCAATGCTGCTAAGCACTCCCATCACTTTATTTAAGGCTTCTTCAGAGACTTTGCCGCGATTGTGTAACACTCGATCTACTGTGCCAGGGGAGACACCGGCCGCCTTTGCGATATCCTTAATTCGAACATTCTTTTTACTCATAATTCACAAGAATTATCAAAAGTAGTAAAATACTTCATAACAATGTGTTCGTACACAATTAAAATGTGTACGAACACAATCCTTTTTTATTTACTTTATAATTTCCTGGCTTTTAAATAATCATTTACAACCTTTTTACTCTTGTTAAAAGGAAATCATCGACTTGTGCGGGATGGTAGTGGATGCCTTTTGGACTGATGTGAATAATGATAAATGGATGGATCTGATAGTACTAGGCGAGTGGATACCAATCACGTTTTTTAATTAGTGAAAAAGGAAAACTTGTTGATTTATTTTTGGATATCGATAAGAATGGACAAGTCAACTCGATTTTGACCTAATTTTATCGAAGGCTAGGAATATCCCTACGCTAGCCGTGACGAAATCACCGAACAGATTCCCATGATAAAAAAGAGGTTTAACGATTTTGAATCTTATTCCAATGCAGGCCTTTCCGATATCCTTCAAACCAGACGAGTTAGCTCAATGCAAAAAAAATGGTTGCCACTGACTTTGAAACAATTGTATTGATGAATATGAATGGGAAATTTCAGAGAGTTCAACTACCCGTGCAGGCTCAATATGCACCTGTATTTTCAATAGCGGTTGATGATTTTAACAACGATTCTAATCCGGATATTTTGTTAGCTGGGAATCTTGAAAAAACACGTGTTAGAACTGGAGTCTTTGCCGGAAATTATGGATTTCTTTTTGAAGGAAATGGAATAGGAAGATTCGCGTATGTGAACCAACTGAAATCAGGTTTGTCAATCAGGGGTGACGTCAAGCATATCCTACAGGATGGGAAGAAGCTCATTTTTGGTATCAATAATCATCAACCCGTTATTTACAGGCGAATTTAGTCATCATAATTCTGTCTGATTTTTTTCTACCTTGTGCACGGGGAATGGATTACTTGGCCACGTGATTGTGATTTTAGAACTATCGAACGCAGCTGTTATGGAAGCTAGTGATGTCTGCCCCAGAAGTGAAGGCAGCAAAACTTAAACTCGGAGTTAATTGATTCTAAAATGTTTCTGTCTGAAATTTGGAATTGCACGTTGACTTTTAACAAACCCCAATCCCGTCATGAAAAAAATATTCTTCGCCCTCCTCATTTTGTCATTCGCCTGCTCGAAGCCTCAAAAAAATGCCGACCAGCGCATGGCCACGGTAGTCGATTCGATCTTGAGCAAGCTCACCATTGAAGAGAAAATCGGACAACTCAACCTTCCTTCAGCGGGAGAGTTTGTTACGGGCGCAGCTGAGAACTCTGACATCGCCAAGAAAATTGAGAAAGGTCAAGTAGGCGGGTTGTTCAATATAAAATCGGTGAAACGCATCCGAGAGATTCAGAAGATAGCAGTCGAAAAAAGCCGCTCAAAAATTCCCTTGTATTTCGGAATGGATGTGATCCACGGATATGAAACGGTGTTCCCCATTCCAATCGGGTTAAGCGCATCGTGGGATATGGACCTGATTCAAAAAACAGCACGTATCGCAGCTACAGAAGCAAGTGCTGATGGTATCAACATGACTTTCTCTCCAATGGTTGATCTCACACGCGATCCACGCTGGGGAAGGCTGGCCGAAGGAAATGGCGAGGACCCTTTCCTTAGTTCGCAAATTGCCAAAGCAATGGTAAGGGGTTATCAAGGCGATGATCTTTCCGCAAACAACACAGTAATGTCTTGCGTGAAGCATTATGCATTGTATGGTGCTTCGGAAGCGGGCCGTGATTATAATACAACTGACATGAGCCGCCTTCGGATGTATAGCGAATATTTTCCTCCATACAAAGCAGCGGTTGATGCGGGAGCTGGAGCGATCATGGCTTCGTTTAATGAGATTGACGGAATTCCGGCTACAGCCAATAAGTGGTTGCTCACAGATGTGCTGCGCAAAGAATGGAATTTCACAGGCCTTACTGTTTCGGATTACACAGGTGTGAGTGAAATGATATCGCATGGGATTGGAGATTTACCAACTGTTTCAGCAAAAGCATTGGATGCAGGAGTTGACATGGATATGGTAAGTGAAGGATTTCTCACTACCCTTCAGCAATCCGTGAAAGATGGTAAAATTACGGAGAAGCAAATTGACGATGCATGCCGCAGAGTGTTGGAAGCGAAATACAAATTAGGCTTGTTCTCTGATCCGTATCGCTATTGCAATGAGGAGCGCGCCAAGAAAGAAGTATTTACGGAAGAGAATCGCGCTTTCGCTAGAAGTGTGGCTGCACAGTGTTTTGTGTTGTTAAAAAATTCAAACAATGTTCTTCCGTTGAAGAAACAAGGCACGATCGCATTGATCGGTCCGTTGGCAGATGCAATTGAAAACATGACAGGAACCTGGGCCGTAGCTGCAGACAATTCGAAATCAATTACACTTTTAAAAGGTTTGCAGGAGGCAGTGGGCGAGGCGAGTGCAAGTGTGATCGCGGAAGGCAAACAACCTTCTGTAAAATCTAATGCAACCGGAAACGGACTTCAGTCAACAGCTCCCAAAGCAAAAATTTTGTATGCAAAAG
>CAZNCO010000643.1:0-3098 GCA_964571345.1 uncultured Ohtaekwangia sp. | reverse complement strand
GGATTATACACTAGCAAAATTTGGTCAAGGCATTTTGTTTTCTTCTAGCGGTAATGATAGCACCATGAAGGCTGGCGTTTATTGGTATGATTTTTCAACTGAAAAACCAATTACGCTCTACGAAGGCAAAAGCAAATATAAATTCAAAGGACTTTCCGTTGCTGAGAAGGGCGACCAGGTAGCGTTTCTTGTCGACACTGATACTACTAAAGCCCCTATTCATTTATTCAGTCTTTATTATTGGAAAGCAGGTGATGCCTCTGCTCGCGAATTTCCGATCGTTCAATCAAAGTCAATTCCTCAGAATTGGTTAATCAACGAGCATCACACTCCGCTCTTTTCAAAAGATGGTTCGAAATTGTTTTTTGGAAGCTTTCCAAAACCAGTTGTGCAAGACACTACTCTGTTACCTGAAGAAATTGTAAACGTAGAAGTGTGGCACAGTGAAGATGCACACATTTATCCACAGCAAAACAAGGAGCTTGAAACCGAAAAGAAAAGATCCTATTTAGCCGCTCTTGCATTGGCTGACAATTCAGTTATGCTATTGGGCTCAAGAGAAGTCCCGGAAATAGAAATAGGCGATGAAGGAAACGCATCAGTTTTTCTTGGAAAGTCTGATCTGCCTTACCGTAAAATGATCACATGGGAATCTTCACCTTATCGGGATTATTATTTGTTCGATCTCTCGCAGCAAAAACAAAAACCGATCGCTAAAAAGATAAAAGGCAACGCATCTTTATCACCCAAAGCAAAATATGTGTTTTGGTTTAACGAGCAGGACACTTCTTGGTTCAGTTATTCAGTTGCTTCTGAAAAAACCGTGCGACTGAATGAAAGCCTGAAAATTAAATTCGCAGATGAAGAGGATGATCATCCTGATTATCCAAACGGATATGGCGCAGCTGGTTGGACGAAAGATGATAATTTGTTTTTGGCTTATGATCGCTATGACATCTGGGCCTTTGATCCTGAAAACAAAAAGCAACCGTTAAATCTTACCAAAATTGGGCGGCAACAAAAAATTGTTTTTCGCTATCTGCGATTAGATCCCGAAGAGCGCTTCATAGATCCCGCCAAGGAAATGCTTCTCTCCGCTTTTGATGAGACAACGAAAGCCTCTGGTTATTACAAACTCTCACCTACCGATGGCAAGCTCACTAAACTGATGATGGATAATTTTGATTTTGGGCGAACAGTAAAAGCAAAAAATGCTGACCGCCTTTTATTCACGCGCCAAAGTTTTATAGAGTTTCCCGATGTATGGGTAACAGATTTTACCTTCACGAATGTGAAAAAAATCAGCCATGCAAATCCTCAAATGAAAAATTATTTCTGGGGAAGTGTGGAGATGGTAAATTGGACTTCCCTCGATAATATTCCGCTACAAGGATTATTATACAAACCTGAAAATTTCGATCCGAAGAAAAAATATCCAATGATCGTTTATTTCTATGAAAAAAATTCAGACAACATTCATGCACACTATGTGCCAGCACCCATTCGCTCTTACATCAACTATTCTCTTTATACCAGCAATGGCTATCTCGTTTTTGTGCCGGATATTATTTATAAAATTGGTTTCCCGGGAGAAAGCGCTTACAACTGCATCATGCCTGGTGTGACTAGTTTAATCGCAAAAGGTTTTGTGGATGAAAAACACATCGGTGTGCAAGGTCACAGTTGGGGTGGATATCAGTCTGCATACCTCATTACGCGCACCAGTCTATTTGCAGCAGCCGAAGCTGGCGCGCCCGTAAGTAACATGACGAGTGCGTATGGTGGCGTGCGGTGGGAGAGTGGACTTAGCCGTATGTTTCAATACGAGAGAACACAAAGTAGAATTGGAGGTACGTTATGGGAGAAACCCAAACACTACATCGACAACTCACCGATTTTTCATGCTGATAAAATCACAACTCCGCTTTTGATGATGCATAATGATGCAGATGGAGCTGTGCCCTGGTACCAGGGAATAGAATTTTACATGGCATTGAGAAGACTAAACAAGCCCGTATGGATGCTGAACTACAATGGTCAAGGACATGGACTCACACAGCGACAAGATAAAACGGACTTCGCTATTCGCATGATGCAATTCTTCGATCATTATTTGAAAGGCAAACCTGCTCCTGATTGGATGACGAAGGGAGTTCCGGCTACGGAGAAGGGGATTGTGAAGGGGTATTGACGCACGAGGTCATGGTTACAAAATTTTACAGCGCGCCTGTTACTCCAGAAGAATTTTTGGCGATGTTAGAAAAGAAAATAGAAAATTCACAAGAACAGTCCTTCTTTACCAGACAAACCAACTATATTAATTACAAGGGCATTCAGGTAAAGGATAACTATATAATTTTAGAGAAAGATGGTCCGCCCTTCGAAAAAAGATATTCACCTTACTATGGATTTTCAGGTACGATAAAGGCTAGGTATGAGGAAGTCCAAGGCCATCCAAGATTTGAAGTGCAGTTCTATCCAGAGAGCGGGTTAAGGGACTTCGTTCAGATAGCGTTTTCAATAGCTGTTTTTCTAATCCTCGTGACATATTTAATTTTTGATTTCAGTTGGGCAGCACTCTTTTTCTCAATACTTGGATTCGGAATCCTACAAATAATACTTGCTGCAACAAAATTTGAATACACACGCAATTTTGAACTGTACTTCAATGGTTTCATTGCAGACGTTCTAAGAAAGTAGCCACCTGAAGAAGATTGGATGACAAAGGGAGTGCCTGCTACGGAGAAGGGAATTGTGAAGGGGTATTGATTCAAATTCGTAGATTTATACATGCAATCATTTATTCTCTGGCAAGGCATACTATATGGCGTGATTGGCGTATTGCTTTTCAGATATAGAAATCAGAACAGGTCGTACATAAATATTATTAGTGTCTGTCTTCTTCTAGTATTTCTATCTGAAATACTCAGTTGGGTTAGCGATTTGCTAGGTCTTTTGGTTTGGATAATAACAGGTTCAGGTTTTATTGTATTTTATTCACTTCGATTTTATCGTAAAGTTGAAAAGAGTGTCATGGATTGCATAAAATTAGTTTGCGCATTACTAATTGTGGCTCATCCCCTACCTTTTCACTCGAA
>CAZNCO010000642.1:0-3107 GCA_964571345.1 uncultured Ohtaekwangia sp. | reverse complement strand
GACTGAAGTATGTCGATTATAATGACGTTGATTTTGCTCAAGGAGGAATAGCAAATCCAGGCACTACATTTGCAGATGCAAAAACTGCCTTGTTGACGGAGATCGCATCAGAGAAATTCATTATATTAATTTCACAGTATGAAGTGTTCAATGAGTTGCGGAGACTAAAAGTAACACCTGCTCCAATTGTTGACCTTGGAATTCCTATTAACAACGGTTCCAAGTACCCGGCAAGATATATCTACCCTCAAAACGAGATCAACACGAACCCAAATGTTCCTAAAGTGAGTGGGTCAGTGCCCGATCAGTTTACACCACTTCCTATATTTCAATAATGAGAGGTAAGTTTTAATTCTATAAAAAATAGGCCGCTCAAGCGGCCTATTTTTTTGTTCTTTGCAGTGCTTCTTGAACTCTAGTTGAAATGATACAGGAAAATTATTACTGCTGTAAACGCAGGTTTAGGATTGTCTTTAATCTCTAGGGTAATTGCCATTTCAGCCTTTGTTATACCACGTAGGTTTACCAGCGATTTTAATTTTACCCTCAAGCGCACTTCATTGTCAACCAAAACTGGTTGATTGAATTTAAGCGATTCTATTCCGTAGTTGATCAGCATTTTTACATTCTGTATCTCTGCGATCTGCTCCCATAAGTACGGCACAACAGACAAAGTGAGATAGCCATGGGCAATAGTGCTCTTGAAAGTACTTTGTGCAGCCCTTTCAGGATCAGTATGGATCCATTGATGATCAAGGGTAGCATCAGCAAAAAGATTGATTTGCTTTTGAGTGATGAGTAAATAATCTGATACACCAATTTCTTTCCCTACATATAGTTGAAACTCGTCAAAGCCATGAATGATCACTTTTTCCATTGTGAACTGGTTTGGTTAAATCTTGATATAATTTAGCTCAATAATTTAAATCTTAAACACTAATTTTAGATCGACTCAAAAAATCCATCATGATCTCCCGCAGAACCCTACTCAAATCACTTGGTCTGTCAGCATTTTCATTGTCGTCAATTGCTGGTTTTGGAAAAGCTGCTCCTCAAAATGGAACAGACTTTCTATTAAATCCCGATGACCCTTCTTATTGGAAGAGAGTGCGTGACTTGTTCCCATTAGATAAGGATTCAGTATTCTTTAATCCAGGTACGGTTGGGGCCATGCCCAAAGTGGTAGTTGACAAAACGGTTTCACATCTTAAATATATCGCGAGCAGCCCTGCAGATTGGGCATATAAAGATGACAACAAAGAAGAATTTATCAGTGGGTATAATAATCTGATGAGTATTCGAACAAAAGTGGGGAAACTCATTAACGCCAATGCGCTCGAGATAGCGATGACAGACAATGTTACCAACGGCATGAGTTATATCGCAAATGGCTTGACTCTCCAGCCTGGGGATGAAATTTTGACAACAGATCAAGAACATCCTGGTGGCAAGTCTGGATTTCTACTAAAGGAAAAAAGATATGACGCTGTTCTTAAAACCGTAGCTATCCCGAAGCCTGCTCATAGTTCGCAAGAGGTCTACGATATAATTGTAAGGGCACTGACTCCCAAAACAAAAGTGTTAATGCTGTCACACATGATTTCTGGTAGTGGTGCTATTCTTCCCGTAAAAGATTTGTGTGCTGAAGCAAGCAGGCGCGGAATCTTTACCATACTGGATGGAGCGCAGACTGTGGGTCAGATAAAAGTGGATGTGAAAGATATTGGTTGTGACGCTTATGCAGGATGTTTCCACAAATGGATTGGTGCACCGCACGGTTCGGGCTTTCTTTATATTAAGCAGGATCGGATGAAAGATGTGTGGACAACAGTCGCCAGCGGAAGGTGGGATAATCATGAAGATGAAGGATTCCGTTTTACGCAAAGAGGAACGGGAAGTTTTCCAATATTAAAAGGAGTGGATGCTGCACTTGATCTTCATTTCGAAATTGGACCTGATCGTGTTTATGATCGTATCAAATTTTTGGGAAATCGCTTACGCGATGGCTTGCGCTCAATTCCCAAAGTAAAATTCTTTAATCCACTGGATGAAAAAATGTGTGCCGGTATTTCTGTCTACAATATTGATGGATGGACAGGTACCAAATTGCAAGATGCGTATTGGGAAAAGGCAAAGATGAGGCCACGCTCGCAAGGTGACCAGTTTGGTGTAAGACATTGTACTCATATTTTCAACAACGAGGCAGAGATTGATAAGGCAATTGCTTTGGTGAAAGAATTTGCTTCTTGATAAAATGTCTTTTCCGGTTGTTGAAATAATACCTCAACTTAAATCAGCACTTAGTCATTCGAAATGTGTTATCCTTCAGGCTCCGCCCGGAGCAGGAAAGTCTACTATTGTTCCTCTTGAATTATTGAATGAAAATTGGCTAGGTGGGAAGAAAATTATCATGCTGGAACCTCGCAGGTTGGCAGCGCGGTCTGTAGCTTTTCGAATGGCTGATCTTTTGAATGAAGACGTGGGCGGAACGGTTGGATATCGCGTACGATTTGAAAATGCAATCAGTAAGCAAACAAAACTGGAAGTAGTAACAGAAGGAATTCTTACGCGAATGCTCCAACACGACAATGCACTTGAAGATGTTGGGATCGTAATCTTCGATGAATTCCATGAGCGAAGCATTCATGCCGACCTCGCCCTTGCACTATGCATTCAATCGCAAAATTTTCTTAGGCCCGATCTTCGCTTGCTTATCATGTCAGCTACGCTGGATGCTCAGAAGATTTCTTCGAAAATTGGTAATGTGCCCATAATTACCAGTGAGGGAAAACAATATCCTGTAGAAATCAAATATTCTCCGATTGATAAAAATGAATTTCTCTGGAATGAAGTAGCTCGGGCCGTTAAAAAAGCACTGCGCGAAGAAGTAGGAGACGTGCTTGTGTTCCTTCCGGGGGCCGGGGAAATTAATCGTGTGTATGAATTATTAAATCAAGACTTATCGGGCGTTGAACTCTGTCCACTGTTTGGCGATTTACATTTTAAGAAGCAACAAGAAGCTATTCTGCCAAATCCTTTTGGTAAAAGAAAGATTGTTCTCGCAACTTCAATCGCAGAAACATCTTTGACGATTGAGGGTGTTACAG
>CAZNCO010000641.1:0-3129 GCA_964571345.1 uncultured Ohtaekwangia sp. | reverse complement strand
CTATCATTTCAAGTCGGATGGCGAGGGGTATCTTGAACGCAAACGCAATCATCTTTATCTATTCGACATCGAAACTAAAAAGATAGATACGCTCACGCGCGGAGATTTTGATGAAGAACACGCATCGTGGTCTCCCGATGGCAAGAGAATAGTTTTTGTAAGCAATCGCTCAGCCGATCCAGATCGAAACAACAACAGTGACTTATGGATAATGGAAGCCAGGAAGGGTGCTGCGATGAAGCAACTTACTACATGGCCAGGTTCAGACAATGCTCCAGCCTGGAGTCCTGACGGTAAATGGATTGCATATCTGAAATCGCAAAAGAGCGACTACAGCATTTACGATCAACCTCAACTGGCGGTGATCGCGGCAGAAGGCGGTGAACCTAAAATTTTTAATCCCAAACTTGATCGCGATATTTCTGCACCCCATTGGGCAGCTGATAGTCAGTCGTTATTGGTAACGGTGGATGATGACCGCAGAACCTATGTGTCGTCTTTCGATTTGAATGGGAATCAGAAAACAGTAGCAACCGGAGATCGGATCTTTCAGGCGCTGAATAATAGCAAGGCCAATTGGGTATGCCTATCAAGCGATCCTCAAACTCCCAACGAAATAGTTGCCTTGGAGAATGGCTCTTATCGCAGGCTCACGCACGTTCATGATGAATTCCTGAAAGGACTGGCTCTGGCTACCGTTGAGGCTTTCAACTCTATAAGTAAAGACGGCACCAGTGTGGGATCATTGTTGTTCCGCCCATTCGGAAAATCAAAAACAGAAAAGCTTCCGCTGATCTTGTGGATTCATGGTGGGCCTACCGCGCAAGATGACTTTGGCTTTGATTTTATTCCGCAGTTGTTTGCAGCTAATGGTTATGCTGTTGCTCTGGTCAATTATCGCGCGAGCAGCGGAAGGGGGTTGGCATACAGCGAAGTTGTTTCAGGAGATTGGGGAAACAAAGAAGTAGTTGACTTGATTGGTGCAGTAGATCATTTGGTGAAAACTGGTGTGGCAGATCCTGACAAGCTGGGTATCGGTGGCTGGAGCTATGGTGGAATTTTAACGGATTATGTTACGGCTACAGATTCCCGTTTTAAGGCAGCAGCCAGTGGTGCTGGAAGTGCACTTCAACTATCTATGTATGGCACTGACCAGTATGTATTGCAATATGAGAAAGAATTAGGCCAGCCCTGGAAAAACATGGATAAGTGGATGAAGGTATCGTATCCGTTTTTGAATGTGGAAAAAATCAAAACTCCAACTCTTTACATGGTGGGCGAAAAAGACTTTAACGTACCCGCTGCCGGGGGCGAGCAAATGTACCAGGCGTTAAAATCGTTGGGCGTGCCAACCGAGTTTATTATTTATCCAGGGCAGCATCATGGTATTGGTGTTCCAAGCTATCAGATCGATCGCTGCACGCGCTATCTTGATTGGTATCAGAAGTATTTAGATATGCCAAAGCTGAAAGAGAAATTGCCTGTGAAGAAGTAAGGTGTCGAAGATTGTTTTGATGGGAATAGCACGCATGGTATTTCTCTACATCAAACCGGATTTAATATTTGATTTGCTGCAAAATAATGCTCATCATTGATTTAAGATAAAATCAAAATGAGCCGACATAAAAGAAGCTGCACGTGTAGTTGTAACAGTCTGCCGGAAGGAGTTTCGAGAAAAGAATTCCTGAAGAAAGCCGGAGCAGCAGCGGTAGGCCTGGGCTTATCTCCCATGGTTTCATTCGCAATGATGAATGAAGGCAAGTCGAAGGAGATACAGCAGAGCGGATCAATTAAAGAAGGCAAAGCGAAGAGAATCACGTTGCTTCATACCACTGATATCCACGGACAAATTAATGTACACGATGAATTCTTTTGGGAGGATGGTAAGCCGGCATTTAAGAAGAGAGGCGGCTTTGCTCATTTAAAAACCTTGATCCAAGAATTGCGCAAGCAAAACCCAAATACACTCTTATTGGATGGAGGCGATTGTTTTCAGGGAAGTGGCATCGTAGCGCTTACGGAAGGAGCCGCGATGATCCCCCTCATGAATAATCTGAAATATGATTTAATGTTGCCCGGCAATTGGGAGGTGGTGTATGGAAAGAAAATGCTTTTAAAGGATTTTAGCGGATATTCAGCACGTAAAATATGTGCTAATATGTTTGATGATGATGCCACTGGTAATTTGATGTTTTCCCCTTACAGCGTATTTGATATGGCAGGAATAAAAATCGGATTCATCGGATACAACGATCCTTTAACACCGATTCGTCAATCACCTGATTATAGTAAGGGGATCAAATTTTGTGACCCGCAACAAAATATTGCGAGATATATCAGGGTTCTTCGCGACCAGGAAAAATGTACGCTGGTATTTGTAATGTCGCACATGGGGCTTGCGCAACAACTTAATCTTGCCTCGCAACCCTACGCAGAGGGTGTCGACTATATTTTGGGTGCCGACACCCACGAGCGCATTCGCGAGCCATTGAAAGGCAAGTACGCCAAAGTAACGGAGCCAGGAGCGTTTGCTTCTTTTGTTGGGAAGTTGGATGTTGTGATTGAAGATGGAAAAATAAAAGACGAGTCATATGAATTGCTAGATGTTGATCCGGAGAAGTATAGAGCCGATAAAGAAATGGAGCAACTGGTGACAAAGATTTATCAACCTCACCAGGAGGAATTGCAACGAGTGATCGGGAAGACGAAGTCTGTTTTGATGCGGAATTATATATTAGAAACGCCTACAGACAACCTCATCACCGATGCGCTCATGTGGAAATTTAAAACCGACATCACGTTGTCAAATGGATTTCGGTTTGGTACTCCGCTGGTACCTGATCCGAAAACAGGAACAGCTGAAGTTACCAAAGATTTTCTGTGGAGCATTCTGCCCGTCAATTCAAAGGTAAAAACGGGAGAAGCAACCGGTCGGCAAATACTGACTTGGCTGGAGAAGGAACTGGAAAATGCATTTGCCAAAGACCCTACAAAACGTTTTGGCGGTTGGCTGGTACGCTTCAGCGGAATGCAGATTAAAATTACAGTTGGTAATGAAAAAGGAGCACGGGTTCAATCTGTAGTTGTGCAAGGAAAACCTCTGGCCCCAGAATCGATATATACTATTAC
>CAZNCO010000640.1:0-3138 GCA_964571345.1 uncultured Ohtaekwangia sp. | reverse complement strand
TGCGAAGGTCATCCAAACAATTGAAAAGTATTCTAAGAACTGAGCGATGAAGCTGATTTTTACAACGATATTATTTTTACTGATGGTGATGGTGGGCTTTTCACAGGACGAAGTAAAGCCCACGCCCGGCTTTAAACGTAAGATTGTTAAACAAACTTCGGGTAGCACCGAGCCCGCCAAAAAGAGAACCCGCTCAAAAATCATCAACTACTCCGCCAAGAATATATACAGCCCCACTACTACCAAGTGGATTTATGAAAGAGACCTCTTTGCCAACAAAAATAACTACCAGCCTTTGGATACCACCATTCATAATTATCATCGCTGGATGACCGTGCAGAAGTATAATAATATGTATCAGGATTTGGGAATTCAGGGCACAGCAATGAACCTCATTTTTCCGCTGGTTTCTACAACCATTGGCGCAAACCCAGGTTACCGATCGTACGATCCTTATTATGAGACAGCAGAGCCGCGATATTATGATACCAAGTCTCCATTTTCACGCATGTATATTGTGTGGGGAGGTGGAGGAAGAGCGATGACACACGTTGAGTTTTCCAGGAATATCAACCCGCGTTGGAATTTTGGTTTTAACTACCGGCCTATTCTCATTGAAAAGCAAATTCAAGGTAAGGGAAATAACGATCGTCTTATTCAAAGTCAGTATTACGACATCTACACTTCGTTTAAATCCAAAAACGAAAAGTATTTCATGTTGCTAAACTATCGTAGAATCCGCCATCAGGTAAAGGAATACGGAGGCGTGGGGCTTCTTAAAGACCAGGCAGGAAACGTTATTGACTCCACCTATTCGACATATTTTGATGCCAACAGCGCCAACCCACTGCTACCTTCTGTTTCTTCCACCGATGGGGTGTCTACAGAAGATTTCAGAAACAGCTTCCATCTTTTTCATCAATATCAACTCGCCAAGCCTGCGCAGCTCTATCACATTGCTGACTGGACGAGCCAGGTAAACATCTTCAGGGGAACAAAAGATGCCAATACAGATAGTTATTTCAACTACAATTTGGATGGCTATAAATCCGGTAGCGATCCTAACAAATCTTTTAATGACGCCAACACTTTCCAGGTGTTTCAAAACGAAGTGGGAGTGAAGGGTAATGCCGCTTTCTTGTTTTATGCATTTTATTACAAGATCAGAACCTATCAAAACACCATGAATAATCTCACAGGTGTTTTTCCGGGGTCAACGGGAACGGAAAACTATGTGGGTAGCCACATTGCTTTCCGTTTTGATTCTTTGAGTGAATTGTCAGGCCACGCAGAGCTTCTGTTAGATGGTCACTATAAATTAGAAGGTACTTTGCGCACGCCCTGGCTGGATGCTAACCTGAAAAGTGTTTTAGCAAAACCTGGTTTCATGCAACAAGGGTATCGGGGTGCATTCAACTCATGGCTATACGACTTTAACAATACATTTTCCAATCAACTGAGTGGATACCTCAAACTGAAGGCAGGCCCCTTATTTTTCTCTCCGGGATTAACCTACACGGCTCTTTCTAACTATACATTCTTTACGCAGAATGATTTGCAGATGGCATTGCCGCAGCAATCCAACGGCACACAGCAACTGGCTTCACCTGAAGTGCGATTGGCGATAAACTTTCTGAAACATTTCAGCTTTCGACCGCAGGTTATTTATTCCAAGCTGCTAAGTAACGACAATGATGCATTGAGTGTGCCCACGTGGTTTTCCAATACTCAGTTCTACTACGAGAATACAATTTTCAAAGGAGCACTTCAGCTGCAGGTAGGCGTGGATGCAAACTACAAATCGGAATACCATACGCTAGGCTATGCACCAGCGTTGCAGCAGTTTTTTATTCAGAACAAATTTATGAGCCCTTCGTATTGGTCTGCCGATCTTTTTTTAAATGGCAAGATTAAACGCGGACGTTTCTTTTTAAAGTATATCAACTTAGTACAAGCATTCACCAAGCAAGGCTATATGCCCACGCCTTACTATACTAATGCGCGGCCTATCCTTGACTTTGGTTTTGAATTGATTTTGTTTGATTAATCAGTCCAAAAGAAGAATCATTTATTAGCGCGGATTCTGGATACTTGATGCTTGATCGGAGATCAAAAGATAGGAATCTGCACCTTATGGTATCGATAGGGTGGCCTGTCGCTTCATTGTTTCTTTCGAACAGGATTATAGTCCTTATACTTTCCTGCACTTTCCCCGAGCTGGACAGGCAAATGTAAAGGATGGTGCAAGCATGGATGTTGGGCGACAATAGCAAATAACCGAATTTGGTCTCCTCAAATCTTCGTGTGACTTTTGTATATGGAAAAACATGTTTTAGGTCTTGAGTTGCCTACCGATCCGCGCTGGGTGGACATCGCAGAAAAAAACATTGGTGAGATTCTTACCGATCATGCCTATTGTGAACAGAAGGCTGCATCGTCTTGTATCTCCCTGATCATTCTCTATCCTGAAAAGCAAAGATTGGTAGATTCACTTACGCCCATTGTGGCGGAGGAGTGGGCTCACTTCACGCAAGTGCTGAGTGAATTAAAGAAGAGAAACCTGTCTTTGGGTCCGCAGCGTAAGGATGTTTATGTAGAACGCCTTACAAAAATTGTGAGGAAAGGCGGAAGTCGCGAGCAGCAGTTGGTAGAGAAATTATTGCTCAATGCTCTCATCGAAGCCCGCAGTTGTGAGCGTTTTCGCTTGCTGTGGAAAGAGATTTCTGACAAAGGTCTAAGTGACTTTTACTACGAGCTGATGGTATCCGAAGCAGGGCATTATAAAAACTTTCTTCAGCTCGCGAAGGAATACTACGATCCTGAAAAAGTGATGAAGCGTTGGCGCGAGTTTCTCGATGAAGAGGCAGCGATCATGAAAGATCTAGAAGTTAGAGGTGATCGGATGCATTGAAATCATCAATGGTCCTGAATCTGAAATCTTGAATCTAAAATCTTAAATCTAAAATCTTAAATCTAAAATCAAGGCCTTCTCACAGCTTCCCTTCTTCTGTCATCCTTTTGAAATATGATTTCGCTTCCGCCATTACTTTTGGCGCGAGGATGAAGCCAGAGACCATTGTGGGCACGGCCATGAGTGCATACGCAATGTCAATAATATTGATCACCAGATTCATAGAC
>CAZNCO010000639.1:0-3144 GCA_964571345.1 uncultured Ohtaekwangia sp. | reverse complement strand
AAGACGGCATACGAGATAGGAGTCCGTCTCGTGGGCTCGGATATGTGTATAAGAGCCAGGTTCAAGACCTTCTTCCGAGGACACGATGGAGACGAGCTTATTTTTCCGGTCTTCTCTTTTAAATAACCGCTGCTGATAACGAGGTCGTATATTCTGCAGTTTGGGTTGTATCCAAATCTGCAGAAAGTTCACCTCTTCATCACCGACATTATATTCTTCATGAAAAAGTCCTTCGCCAGCGCTCATGATCTGAACCCCACCTGCCTCTATCACGGTGCTGTAGCCCATACTGTCTTTGTGATTCATCTTACCTTTCAGCAATACCGAGATGATCTCCATATTCTGATGCGGGTGTACACCAAAGCCCTTGCCTATCTGCAGGTAATCATCATTAAATGCAAACAGTGTTCCGAATGCCGAGCGCATCGGGTTGCAATAATCGCTGAAACTAAAACTGAAATTACTTTTCAGCCACCCGCTGTCTTTCTTTCCGCGGGCATTGGCAGGGAATAAAACTTTATCCATGAATTTATCAGTTGGTTAACACATTATACGCTGGATGTTTTTTAAGGTATGCAGCAATAAATGGACAGTACACGATTATTTTCAGGCCTTTTGTTTTTGCATATTCTAAAACAAACTCGGCCAATGCATTGGCGATGCCTTTGCCTTTACCTGCTTCTGGAACAAATGTGTGCATGAATACAAGCTTTCCCTCATGCCAACGATAATCTACAAATGCAAATTCATCATCAACCGGAGTTTCAAATCGCAAGCGCTTTTCATTATTAACAATTTCAATGCTTTCCATTAAGAAATGATCGATCTACTGTTTTTAATTTCTACACAGACAATATACAAAGCACTTCGGGGTGAATCTTCAGGATAACATCCGGTTGTGATTTTTCAAAAACGATGGTCTTAAAGTCAGGACCTTGTTCTCGGCATTTATCGCAGGTGCGCTCGTAGTTTCCAGGCCATTTTTTCGTGCGCTTCCATCAGCCCTGTGATAAAGTCGCTCGTGCCTAAATCCTTGAAGTCATTTGCAAAGCGATTGATATTTTCTCGCAAAATGACAATGACCTGCTCATGATCCGTTAACAACTCTTTGATAAACCCGGCACTAGTATTATCTGTGCGCCTGGCCTCGCTCAAGCGTGTAATGGAAAGATATTCTTTCAAGGTTGCCGGTGCATAGTGACCCAACGCACGGATTCGCTCTGCTACGTCATCCATCATTTGGTCTAATTGTTCATACTGTTCTTCGAAGAATTTGTGCATGGAGTTAAAGTCAATCCCTTCTACGTTCCAGTGGGCATTTCGCGTTTTTGTGTAGAGCATAAATTCGTCCGAAAGAATTTTGCTGAGCTCACCGGCCACAGCCTGGCGGTTGGCATCTGATATTTCGATCTGTGTGTTCATAATTGTATTCCCTTGAGTAAATTTTGTTTTAAATAATATCTAATATCACGTATTCAACATTTCCTGAGTGGAACTCTGCCTTTTTCTTGAGTCCATTCATCTTTTTGAATAACGTTGTACTTTGTGACAAGCCGGTTACTTTTTTTCCATCCAGTACGAAAGTCTCCTGAGCAGCGCCAATCAAAAAGTAGCCAACATTGGTGTGTACCAAAGATCCCAAAGAGGCGACATTGTTTGATAAAGCGTGATCCAGCGATTGCAGCGTCTCAATTTCTGCTTCCAAAAAATCAACCGAGTCAGATGTTTGGCCAATTTCTGCCAGTAACTGCTCACGTTGGCTTTCCACACTATCGCTATAGTCAATATCATCATTGTTTATATCGGTAAGTTGTTCCTTTTGTGCGCTGCGCAATTCTGCAAGCTTGTTTTGCTTAAGTCGGATAATTTCCGCCACTACTTTTTTCTTGAACTCTTTTTCAGTTTCCATTATTCGCCTTGTCTTTTGTGTTCTTTACTCCATTTGCGCAATCTTCTTAATTCCTTTTCGTCTTGACCGAGCTGAGCCGTAAGCAGGTTAAAAACTTTTAATAGAATGAAAATAATAACGATCAGGGCAAAAATCAATACGGCTAAGATCAAATGGGAAAATGTGAAGTAGGTGGAAAGCTTGGCGGGGTTCTGGGCTTCCCGCCTGGCGGTTTCTTTCGCCAGGGTGATCGCCTCGATCTTTTTTAGGCTATCGAGTCGATGACTTTCCTTCATCGTGTAAGCCCCGATGCTACGAATGTCATCATCGGTTAACGTTGGGAAGGAAGGCATTTCAATTCTATTGTATTGGATAAACGCCTTCACGGCTGCAGTGTCGTGTTGACGGATCAAACCTTGACTGTTGCGTATCCACTTGAAGATCCATGTGGGGTCAATTTTGTCCATCTTTAATCCAGCACTGTCGGGCAAGTTCGGACCAATCAATCTTTTGTTGATGCCATGACAACTCTTGCAATTCTCTTCGTACAATTTCTTCCCTTTGGTCAGGTCGACCAAGTGGCTATCCTGTGCCCATAAGGTAGCGGCAGCATTTAATAACCCAATGAAAAGAAATCGTTTCATCAATGTAATTATCATATATGAGTTTTATATGACCGAATCAATCTGCTTATTCGGAAGCATTTTGTTTTTCAATGGTAAAAATGAGTAGCTCCCTTCACTAAGCCCTGATAACGTTCATCCGCAATTTCCCATGCCAACACATTCCACCACGTTTTTAAATAATCAGGCCGTCTGTTCTGGTGTTTGAGATAATAAGCATGCTCCCACACATCGTTGCCGAAAACAGCACCATAGCCCCGCGTCAGAAGCACACTGTCTTGATTGGCAGTAGTGTGTATTTTCAACTTTTGTGCGTTACTGTCGTATACCAAAAACACCCATCCGCTGCCGAAGAGTTTTGTTCCGCGATCTTCAAATTCTGCCTTGCAATCTTCCACAGAGCCAAAGTCCCGCTCCATCGCTTTTCTCAGTTCTCCGGTCGGCTCACCTCCGGCCCCTTTAATACCTTTCGGACGTATTACCTTCCAGAACATTTGATGATTGGCATGTCCGCCTCCTTGATTTCTCACTACACTGCGAATGCTTTCGGGCACTATAGTTTCAAGCTGTCGGAGCAACTCTTCAATACTGAGGTTTTGCAATTGGGTATGAGGTTTAATCGCATCGTTAAGC
>CAZNCO010000638.1:0-3152 GCA_964571345.1 uncultured Ohtaekwangia sp. | reverse complement strand
CGTTACAAGTTCAGAAGCAAACGGCTGCAAGTAGCCTCAAAAGCATATATAAAATTTTTAGAAGCCGGAGGAAAAATTCTTCAGCACGAGCTGGATGAAACGCTTATTAAGGCATACCTAAAGCAATCCGTTCCGATTCTTACGGGGCTAAGTGCCACTTATTTATACGGCACACAGCGGGAAATTCCCAAAAACAATAAGTTCGACAGCGTGCGGGGAGAACCTGTTGGGCACTTTGTGATCATCAACGGTTACGATGAAAATTCAAACCTCGTATACCTGGCCGACCCGATGAACCCCAACCCCTTGAAGAGTCAATATTATAACGTAACTTTTGACAGGCTAATCAATAGTATCATGCTTGGTATTGTCACCTATGATGCAAACTTGTTGGTGATTGAGCCTAAAATAATTTGAAGACTTGAAAATGTGATAATTTGAACGTAAAAGATTTATGAAATTCATCACTCCATTTTCAAATCCCCAAATCCTCAAATTTTCAAATTAAAAAATGCCCAAACTCATCATCGTAGAAAAACCAAGTAGTTGGAACTTCCAATTGGCTGATGTGGAAGTAGTTTCGGCTGATGACTACATTTCTGGCGGTGTATATCAGTCGCTGAGAAATTTGAAAGTGATCAACCTGTGCAAGTCGTACCAATATCAAAGTGAAGGTTACTACGTTTCGCTGCTGGCAGAAGCACGCGGTCACAAAATTTTACCAGAGATTTCAACACTACAAGATTTTCGCTTCCCTTCTATTCTTCGCGATGATTCGTTGGATTTTGATGAGCTCATCCAAGCCACCTTCAAAAATGAACCGTTCGACCGAGTAGAATTCAATATTTATTTTGGGATCACGCTCTCAGAAAATCTGAACCGCCTGGCGTTACAGCTTTTCCAGATGGTTCAGGCTCCAACGCTTCACGCCATCTTCTCCAAGAAAAACAAATGGGTACTCACCAGCATTCGCCCGATCAACATGAATGAAGTTCCGGAGACAGAGAAACCTACGCTGGTGGCAGCACTCGAAAAATACTTATTGCGTAAACGCGACTTTCGCCCCGACAAAAAGAAATACGACCTCGCTATTCTGACAAACCCCGGTGAAAAAAATCCCCCTTCAGATGATCGCGCATTGAAACGATTTTACAAAGCTGCTATTGAAGCGGGTTTCAATACTGAATTCATTACGAAAGACGACATCGATAAACTGATTCAATATGACGCCTTGTTCATTCGCGAGACAACTAACGTAAATCACCACACTTTTAAGTTTGCGAAAAAGGCCCAGGCACTTGGCCTTGCCGTTATTGATGATCCGGATTCGATCTTGAAGTGTACCAACAAAGTATATTTGCACGAGCTGCTTAATGCGAATAAGATTCTCACGCCAAAATCGGTGGTGATCTCAGAAGAAAACTGTGACTCGATTGCCCACCGCATGACCTTTCCGTTTATTCTCAAACAACCCGATGGCGCTTTCTCCAAAGGCGTATTCAAAATCCACTCGATGGTGGAGTTTAAAAAAGTGCGGGAAGAAATGTTTGAAAAATCAGACTTATTGATCGCACAAGAATTTTTACCTACTCAATTCGACTGGCGAGTGGGTGTAATAGACAATCAGGTAATCTACGTTTGCAAATATTTCATGGCCACCAAGCACTGGCAGATCGTAAACTGGAGTGCAAATCAGGAAAAATCGCGGGAGGGAGATGTAGAGTCCATCCCCGTTGACCAAGCACCTTCCGGATTGTTGAAGACTGCCCTGAAAGCAACATCACTAATCGGCACAAGTCTTTATGGAGTTGATATGAAAGAAGTGGATGGCAAGTTTTATGTGATTGAAATCAATGACAATCCCAATATTGATGCAGGGATTGAAGATAAAATATTGAAAGACAAATTGTATTCCATCATCATGGAAGTATTTTTGGATAAAATTAAAGCCGAAAAATGACACCCAGCCGCCTTCATTTGTTTCAAGCTTATGGTATCGAACTCGAATACATGCTGGTAGATCAGGAAACGCTGGCCGTTAAACCGATCACAGACGAACTGCTAAAGCACGAGCTGGGAACCTACGGTAGTGATTTTGAAAATGGAATTGTAACGTGGAGCAACGAGCTAGTGATGCACGTGGTAGAAATCAAATCCACGAAGCCAGAATCAAACTTTAATGCAATCGAAAATGGTTTTGCTGATAACGTTAGACAAATCAATTCTATTCTAGGCAAGTGGAACGCCATGCTAATGCCAACGGCTGCACATCCACTCATGAACCCGATGACGGAAACAAAATTGTGGCCCCATGACAACAACGAGGTTTATGAAATCTATGATCGCATCTTCAATTGCAAAGGGCATGGATGGAGTAACGTGCAGAGCACACATTTGAACTTACCATTTTACGATGACGAAGAGTTTGCCAAACTTCACGCAGCCATACGTGCAGTGTTGGCAATCTTGCCGGCACTCTGTGCAAGTTCTCCCATTTTAGATGGCGCACTCACTGGAAAATTTGATACACGCCTTGAATATTATAAATCCAACCAGGCACGTATTCCTTCTATTACCGGTAAAGTAATTCCAGAAGCCGTCTTTTCAAAACGCAATTATCTCAACACCGTTTACGAGAAAATAAAAACAGATATCGCACCGTTTGACACCGAAAATATTTTAAATCCTATTTGGGTCAACTCACGCGGAGCCATTCCAAGGTTTGATCGCGGCTCCATTGAAATACGCGTGATGGATATCCAGGAATGCCCAACCGCTGACATGGCCATCATTGCTCTTGTGACTGAGCTCATCAAAGCCCTGGTGAACGAGAAATTTGTGAGCGAAGAAAGATTGATGAAACTCAAAACAGAAACGCTCGTATCCATTTTCGACCAAACAATTGTGAATGGGCAAAGTACTGTAATTGATAATGCAGAATACCTGGCAACCTTCGAAATAAAAAATTCTATCAAGGCTGGAGAACTCTGGAAGATTTTATTGGAAAAGATTTCGGCATCAGCGCACATCATGGAAAAGTGGAAGCCAGAGTTAGAAATCATTTTAAGTGAAGGAACGCTGGCCGAGCGGATTGTCAGAGCGTTGAACGGTAACACCTCCCCTGAAGCCATTACAAAAATTTACCGCCAGCT
>CAZNCO010000637.1:0-3155 GCA_964571345.1 uncultured Ohtaekwangia sp. | reverse complement strand
GATTTGATGTGCACGATGCAATTCAATACCATCGGCTTTTGTTGCATATAGTCAAGCATCGATACGGTTCCCTGATATGTTGCTACATCTCCTTTCGAACTTTGAATGACGGCCAGGGTGACAATGGTAGGAACTAGTTTCTCTTTTGGAATATTTCTCCTCGAAATATTTCGGCCCACCAATCCTGAGTAATAGTCTTTCAGGTGTTGTTGTATTTTTTCGGGCGTGAATTTTTGCTTGCCATCAAGGTACCACAGAAAGCAATAAGACCAATAGTCATCTTTGCTAGCATCGCTCCAGCCCGGAGCAAAGCGAATGTCTTCTACTCCCTTATAGGGAATCTGCGGAGCAAAGTCGATCGGGATGGGGAAGCGCTCAATTCCCCAGCCGTCTGGTTCTGCAAGTTTATATGGCGGCTTGTAACTGCTGGCATCAAATTCAGGTTTCGCATTTTGTGCCAGTAAAGAAAAACATGTCAGGATAAAGAATCCGGTTATTGTTTGTTTCATGATTGGGTTGGTTTGGGATACCTTAACGTAATTTAATCATGATTATTTTCGTGCATAAAGGTATTTGCGTACGCATGCCTCAGAAAGAAGAATATGTTTCTGATTTTTATCTTTGACTGATCATGGAAACACTGATAAAACACATTAGCCACTATAGCCGCCTCAGCAAAGAAGCCTTGAAGGATATGAAGGCCGTGTTGAATCGAGTTGAATTAGCCAAAGGAGCATTTCTGATCACGGAAGGAAAAGTCTGCAAGCACATTTACTTTCTAGAAAAAGGCTGCCTGCGCGGATATTACAACCTCGATGGCAAGGAGATTACGTATTGGTTTGCTTTTGAAAAAAACTTTGTTACCTCTTTCTTTAGTTTCATTACCGGAAAGGCTTGTGTAGAAAATATTCAGACGATTGAAGACTGTACGTTGTGGTCAATTTCATACGAAGATCTTCAACTGCTATATGATCGCCATCCAGATATCGAGCGACTTGGCAGAATTATGAACGAACGCTATTATGTGATGCTGGAAGAGCGATTTGTGAGCAATCATTTTAAAGAAGCAAAAGAGCGGTACGACAATTTGATGAACAATGCTCCCCATATATTGCAGCGGGTTCCGCTAGGATATGTCGCCTCCTACCTTGGCATTACGCAGGAAACCCTGAGCCGCATCAGAAACAAGTAATCAGTATTTTTCTACGTCTAGCTTTTTTGACATATGTCAAAAGGAAGCAGAGATATTGAAAATACCTTTGATTCATAAATCAACAAAAAATGGAAAACAAAGTGTTTCAAAAGCCCTCGAATGCATTTATTGCAGCTTCGTGGTTAGCCTTGTTATCAGGAATTCTTGCGTTTATTATCGGATTGTGGAATGCCGATATGGAGCTGAATGAAAAGGGGTATTATTTCACAGTGCTCATGTTTGGTTTATTTGCATCCATTTCATTGCAAAAAGCGGTGCGCGACCAATTGGAAGGAATACCCGTAACAAACATTTATTATGGGCTTGCGTGGTTCTCTACTTTACTTGCAGTGGTGTTGTTAGTGGTAGGTTTATGGAATGCCACGTTGCAGCGAAGTGAAAAAGGATTTTACGCAATGTCGTTTACGCTGAGTTTATTTGCAGCCATAGCGGTACAAAAAAATACAAGAGATAGCCAGGGCAGTGAAAAGCCTTCTGAGGTGAATTAGAAATCAGATATCGCTCAAATAGAAAAAAGAAAGCCGGGTAATCCTGGCTTCTTTTTACTTCACCTTTTTTAATGATACCAGACTGCGTGAATGCCACCGAATTTTACGCGGGCTTTTACGTATCCTCTTTTTATTCTAGTTTGCGGGGAAAACACTTAATCCATGAAACGAATTTTTTTATCTGCACTACTTATCTTTTTAGTAGTCTTTAGTTACGGACAATCTAAGGTTATTGAAAAGATCAAATCTTCTGTTACCAAAAATAACTCTGAAGCTCATCTCACATTTCTTTCCGCTGACGAAATGAGGGGCCGTGATACCGGCTCGCCTGAGTTAGCGATAGCAGCACGCTACATCGCCACACACTTTAAGATGTATGGCCTAAAAACTTTAGAAGGTGCACCGGGATACTTTCAATCGGTGGGTTTGCAGAAGACTGTTCCACCCAAGAGAACAGACTTAAAGATTGGGAATGATCTATTCAAATTCAAAGATGATCTGGTGCTGTTGAAAGGTGATCATTCTGTGAAGGAAGGTGGAGTTGTTTTCGTTGGATATGGAAATGAAAGTGACTTCGCTGGTATCGATGTGACTGGGAAAATTGTCGTGGCCTTTACCGGAAGTTCAGATAAGAGCCAGCCGGAGATGGCTTTCATGGAAGATTCCCCAGCCAAATTAAAACGTGTAGTCGAAAAGGGAGGAGTGGCGCTGATAGAAGTAGTTACTTTTCAGCAGTTGCCATGGCAAGCCTTGGTGGGATTTTTGGGAGGGTCACGTACTACTTTGCAGACTGTGAATGTAAAAGGTTCAGAGTTTCCACATCTGTGGATGCGCAAGTCTGAAATGCCCAGTTTGACCGAGCTGTTATCAAAGAAAACTTCTTCAGGTAGTTTAACAATTGAATTGGAAGAGCCTAAGAAGTTTTTTGATAAAAATGTTGTGGGGATTATAGAAGGTACCGACCCTGTTTTGAAAAAGGAGTATGTGGTGTTGTCGGCTCACTATGATCACATCGGTGTTAAGAAAAGTGCAGGTGCAGACAGTATTTATAATTGAGCGCGCGATAATGCTACGGGTACTACTGCCATTTTAAATGCTGCTTCGTTCTTTTCGCAGAATCCCCCCAAGAGATCACTAATTATCATGGCGCTTTGTGCTGAAGAGGTTGGCCTCTATGGAAGTGAATGGTATGTTGAATCCCCGCTCGTGCCGCTTAAGCAGACCGTTTATGATCTTGATTGAGATGGGGCAGGCTATAATGACAAGACTTTTGATACCCTTATAGATGTTAATCGTACCACCGCAGACGATAATATAAAGAAAGCCTGTGAAACGTTTGGTCCTGCCTTGAAAGGTGATTCAGAGCCTGCTCAAAATCATTACGAGTGCTCTGATAACTACAATTTCGCACGAACGGGCATTACAGCAGTTGACTTTTCCATTGCGATTAAAGG
>CAZNCO010000636.1:0-3170 GCA_964571345.1 uncultured Ohtaekwangia sp. | reverse complement strand
GCATACAGCTGTAAAGATTGATCCGGTTTATGACGGTCCGGTTATTCACGTACTCGATGCATCCCGGTCTGTGCCAGTAGCAAGCGAATTTATTAATCCAGAGACCCGAGAGAATTTCAAGCTGAAGACCAAGCAGGAATATGCGGCCATGCGAAAAGATCACGAAGGTCGCACACAGTTGAAGAACTATATCTCGATTGCAGACGCCAGAGCAAATCGCGTTAAGATTGATTGGGAATCGGCTAAAATAGTTAAGCCGAAATTTTTAGGAGTGAAGAAACTGATTAATTATCCGCTCGAAGAGATTGCTGAATTCATTGATTGGACTCCTTTCTTTCAGACGTGGATGTTGTATGGGCGTTACCCTGATATCTTGAAAGATCCTAAAGTAGGGGCCGAAGCAACCCGAGTCTTTGAGGACGCTAAGAAATTATTGAAGCGTATTATTGACGGAAGGAAACTTCAGGCAAATGGTGTGTTTGCCCTCTACGAAGCAAATGCGCAAGGCGATGACGTGATCTTGAAAAATGGAAATCAGCAAGAGACTTTACACTTCTTGCGTCAGCAGAATAAAAAGGCAGACGGCCTTCCAAACTTCTGCCTGGCGGATTTTGTGGCACCAGCTCAATCCGGAAGACAAGATTATGTTGGAATGTTTGCTGTGACAACGGGGTTGGGTCTTGAGAAACTCGTTGATGAATTTAAGTCGCAACACGATGATTATTCTGAGATCATGGCAAAAGCACTTGCAGACCGCCTGGCAGAGGCTTTTGCCGAGTTGCTGCACGCAAAAGTCAGAAAGGAGTTTTGGGGCTATTCGCAGAACGAAAATTTTTCCGTAGATGAATTGATTAAGGAAGACTACGATGGAATTCGCCCTGCACCAGGTTATCCGGCCTGCCCCGATCACACAGAGAAGGCAACTTTGTTCCGACTATTGAATGCTGAAGAAACCGGCATCAAGTTGACCGAATCATTTGCTATGTATCCGGCAGCAGCTGTGAGTGGATATTATTTCGGAAGTGGCGCATCTAAATATTTCGGCTTAGGTAAAATTGAAAAAGACCAGGTAGCCGATTATGCACAGCGCAAAGGCCTGAGTGTAACGGAAACGGAAAAATGGTTATCTCCTAATTTAGCGTATAACTAATCCAGCTTGAGAATTTGAAACCAGACTAATGTTCAAATTTTCAAATCATCAAATTATCAAATCAATAGAATGAAAGTAACTGAACATCTTAAAAATGCAAACGGCAAAACGCTATTTAGCATTGAGATTTTGCCACCGTTAAAAGGAGAAAACATCAAGACGCTGTTTGATAATATTGACCCGCTGATGGAATTCAAGCCGCCTTTTGTGGATGTAACGTATCATCGGGAGGAATATGTTTACAAGAAGAAAGAGAATGGTTTATTGGAGAAGAGGTCTACGCGTAAAAGGCCAGGTACCGTTGGAATTTGCGCTGCTATTCAAAATCGCTACAAGGTAGATACGGTACCTCATATTATTTGTGGAGGCTTCAATCGCGAAGAGACGGAGAATGCCTTGATCGATTTGCACTTCCTTGGTATCGATAATGTGCTCGCGTTGCAGGGCGATGCGATCAAAACGGAGCCGCGCTTTATTCCTGAATCAGACGGGCACAAATATGCATCTGATCTAGTAGAGCAGATTGTGAACATGAACCAGGGAAAGTTTATTGACGAAGACCTGGAGAATGCCGCACCAACACACTTCTGCATAGGTGTGGCGGGTTATCCGGAAAAGCATTTCTTTGCTCCGAATTTAAAGACTGACTTGAAGTATTTGAAATTGAAAGTTGATCTGGGCGCAGAATACATTGTTACCCAGATGTTCTTTGATAACAAAAAGTATTTTGAGTTTGTGGACCGTTGCCGGGAAGCAGGAATTAATGTTCCAATTATTCCCGGGATAAAACCGATCACTACCAAAGCTCAATCAAACATATTACCCAACATTTTTCATATTGATTTACCAGAAGAGTTAACAGATGAAGTTGAGAAATGCAAAGACAACCAGGCCGTGCGACAAGTAGGAGTGGAGTGGGCGGTTAAGCAGTCAAAAGAATTAATGGAATACGGAGTGCCAACATTGCACTTCTATTCGATGGGAAAATCGGATCCTATTTATAAAATAGCAAAGCAATTGTTCTGAAAATAAAAAAGGGCCGAAGCCCTTTTATTGAATTAAAATACCTTCCTCAAGGTACCAAAGGAAGCCCAACGCCTTTGTAGTCGGCAAGGCTTGCATGTGGTACTGTAGCGCTAAATTTCGTGTTAATGGCATCAATAATAATATTTGCCATGTAAGCGTATCCTCTGCTATTGGGATGAACTCCATCTTCTGAGAAAGCTCCTGTTGGCGGAGCGAACGTAGGCGTTATGGTGATATTATCCGCAAAGACAAATTGATTGGTTACAAATGAAGAGAATGCGCTGTTAATATCAGCCACAGCAATTCTTGTGCTGTAGGTAGTTGCAACTGTGTTGATGATTGAATTAAAATCTGCAGTAGCTGCCAATATTGCACCTGTTTCAGAGGGAATCAGAATATATTTATCAGCAAGTGGCACAGTAACTCCATTTATTAATTGAGGGTTGTTATTTACAGCCGTTCCCAAAATACCACCGGCAGTTAGAGGAACCAGGTCACTAGAAGTGGTTTGCCGAGCTATTGCATAGGGAAGCAATCCTGCATAAGGACCTTGCATGTATGGAGAAAGGTCAGTGAGTGTCTCGTCCGTAATAAGAATTGCGTTTTGCCCAGCGGAATAAGTTAGAGTTCTTTTAGCAAGTTCTGCATCCGTGATGATCCCATTGGATTTCATACCAGCTAAAAAAGCATTGTAGTTATTGGCAAGGTTGGTAGTGACAGAACTTGCGGTTGTTGCATCCAACGGGATTGCATTCCATTTGATTGTATAGAAGAATGGAATAGTTGTAACATTTGGAATAGTAGTTACAACACCTTTGGCAGTTGTGTTTGCCATTAAGCCACCGATTGCAGCATTATAATAATTCTGAAAATCACTATGAGAAGTTAATCCAATGGAACCATCGCCACCACTGACAGCATAACCCAACACATCATTATTTCCTAATTCAAACAAAAAGAAAGATGGTTGTGCAGCGATAGCATCTCCAAGAAT
>CAZNCO010000635.1:0-3172 GCA_964571345.1 uncultured Ohtaekwangia sp. | reverse complement strand
ATCCATAGCCGTTATTACTACTTTATTTTTATCGTTGATCGATAGTGTGAGTACAGGAGCACTCATCGTTGCTTTCTTTATCAGCTTTTCTGCTTCCTACCTTCTCATTTATGTAGTGCTTGAGTTTTTAATTTTTCGTGGCATCAGCAAGATTTATAAAATGATGGAAAAGCTACGCAAAAAAGAATTGGGTGGCATCGCGAAAGAAAAAAAACCAGGGCTGGATCCTTTTGAAAAAATTAATGAAGAGATTTCATCTTTTGCTGTATTGAAGCAAAAAGAAATTGACGAACTCAAAAAACTGGAAGCTTTTCGCAAAGAATTTATTGCCAACGTATCGCATGAATTGAAGACTCCGATTTTTGCTGCGCAGGGTTTTGTTCACACGCTACTGGATGGAGCCGTGAATGATAAAAATGTACGCACACGCTTTCTAAAAAAAGCAGCCAAAAGTCTCGATGGATTGGATTCATTGGTTCAGGATCTGCTAACGCTTTCGCAGATTGAGACCGGAGATATAAAAATGAAGTTCAGCAACATTGACCTATATAAGTTATGTGAAGAAGTAGCTGATCAGTTTGAAGAGCGAGCTGAGAAAAAAGATATAAAGCTAAAAATCCAAAAGCCACACCATGAAAAAGTGACGGTGTATGCCGATGGACAACGTATTGCACAGGTTGTCACCAATCTGATTTCCAATGCCATCAACTATACACCCGAAGGCGGGGAAGTAACAGTATCCTTTGATCAGGGAAAAAAGAACGTAACCACATTTGTCAGCGACACGGGTGAAGGAATTCCTCCGGAGGATTTATCCCGCATATTTGAAAGATTTTACCGCGTTGACAAAAGCCGCAGCCGCGAAAAAGGAGGCACTGGCCTTGGTCTCGCTATCGTGAAGCATATATTAGAAGGTCACTCTACCAAAGCCGAAGTGCACAGCGAAGTAAATAAAGGATCAGTATTCAGTTTCAAACTTCCACGGTCGAAAGAGGAGGAAGATTGATTTGAATCTTCTTTCTTTGCAGGATAAATGAAATCTTCCAAAATCCGGTTTGCCGATTTAGTCCTTTTTGAAGACAACGATTACGTACTGATCAACAAACCTCCATTTATCTCAACATTGGAGGACAGGAACGATCCAATGAATATTCTGGCCCTGGCGCGCGAGGTTTTGGATGACCCGCAGGTTTGCCATCGTTTAGACAAGGATACTTCGGGTGTATTAGCCATTGCCAAAAACCCTGAAGCTTACCGGCATTTGAGCATGCAGTTTGAGCACCGGGAAGTGACAAAAACCTACTTTGCTGTGGCCGATGGGACGCATCATTTTGAAGATCGACTAGTAGATGCTCCTATATTAAAGTTGAATGATGGCACGGTTGTCATCTCCCGTGAAGGGAAACCTGCCCAAACGGTTTTTAATACCCAGCAGGTTTTTAAAAATCACACATTAATAAGGTGTAATCCTGTTACCGGCCGCATGCACCAAATCCGGATTCACCTGGCCCTGTTGAAGGCTCCGATTACGGGAGATGACGTATATGGCGGGAAGCCTTTCTATATTTCTTCTGTAAAGAGAGGTTTTAATTTAAAAAAAGAAACGGAAGAAGCTCCTTTGATGAAAAGAATGGCTCTTCATGCTTTTTCTTTGAAATTCAATACGTTAGAAGGAAAAGAAGTAGAAATTCAAGCTCCCTACCCCAAGGATTTTAAGGCTCTGATCAATCAATTAGAAGCGAACATCCGGTAAAAAGGTGAGCTCTCTTGCATAATCTATATTTTGCTCCTACTTTTGTGTCCCTTTTTAAGAGGGGTAAACTCATTCATTAGCGAAAACAGACTGAAAAGTGGATCAAATAAGTTATAGGACCGTTTTCACCAACAAAGCAACCGCAGAGAAAAACTGGGTTTTGGTGGACGCAAAAGATCAGGTACTCGGCCGTGTTGCCAGCCAGATAGCAAAAGTATTGCGTGGCAAGAATAAGCCAGGTTACACACCTAATACTGACATGGGGGACCATGTAGTAGTTATCAATGCGGATAAAGTTCGTATGACAGGCAAAAAATGGACCGATCGCCAAATTTTCACCTATTCAGGATATCCAGGTGGACAGCGCATTCACACGCCAAGGTCTATTTCTGCTAAGAATCCTGCTCGTATGATCGAGATTTCAGTAAAAGGCATGTTGCCAAAGAATAGCATGGGCCGCCAGTTGTTTAGAAGCTTGCACGTATATGCAGGAACTGAGCACCCTCATACCGCCAACCAACCAAAAGAATTAAAGTTCTAATTACATGGAGATCATCAACACCATCGGAAGAAGGAAAACCTCAATTGCACGGGTATATGTAAAGCCGGGCAAAGGACAGATTGTAGTGAATCAAAGGGAATTGAAAGAATATTTTCCTTCAGAGATATTGCAGACTACGGTAAAGCAAGCTTTGACGTTGGCAAAAGCCGATGGCAACTATGATGTGAATGTAAATGTAGAAGGCGGTGGTTCTAAAGGCCAGGCAGAAGCAATTCGCTTAGGTATCGCACGCGCCCTCGTTAAAATAAATGCTGAGAATCGTCCTGCTTTGAAAAAAGAAGGCTTACTCACCCGCGATAGCCGCATGGTGGAACGTAAGAAGCCAGGACGTAGAAAAGCACGTAGAAGATTCCAATTCAGCAAGCGTTAATAGGAAGAGACATGGCAGAACAAATAACAACTCAGAGTTTAATGGAAGCAGGTGTTCATTTCGGACACCTTACCCGCAAGTGGAACCCAAAGATGGCCGAGTACATCTACATGGAGAACAACGGCATCCACCTTATTGACCTTAACAAAACTGTTAAGTGCCTTGAGGAGGCGGTTTATTCCATTAAGAATATCGTACGCTCTGGCCGTAAAATCATGTTCGTGGCTACAAAAAAGCAAGCCAAGGATATCATTGAGCAGGAAGCTACTCGCTTAAACATGCCTTTCGTTACTGAAAGATGGTTGGGTGGTATGCTTACCAACTTTGCTACGATCCGCAAGTCATTGAAAAAACTTGCTCAGATCGAGAAGATGATGAAGGATGAGGCGTTTGAAAACATCACCAAGAAGGAGAAATTGATGATGACTCGCGAGAAAGCTAAATTGCAAAAGCAATTGGGCGGTATCTCTGACCTCAATCGTTTACC
>CAZNCO010000634.1:0-3186 GCA_964571345.1 uncultured Ohtaekwangia sp. | reverse complement strand
GTCAGTATATTGAATTGTCTTGTGAACTGGCTTAGGCCCGCCCTTAAACTTTGTCTGATATTTTTCAGGAACCTCAAATGGATGATGAGATGATACGGTAAAAACAGTGGTAAAGAATGGCTGTTTAAAAGATGCCATTTGATCAGCAAAAAATTGAAGAAAGGGTTCGTCCCAAACTCCCCAAATGCCATCAAAATCATCATCATTGCTGTACTCTGATTTACCGAAATATTTTTCAAAACCACTCAGACGAGCGAAAGCATCGAATCCCATAGAACCATTAGGTGCTCCATGAAAGAATGCCGTCTGATATCCCTCGTTCTTCAAAATATCGGCCAGGCCATTGATTTTATTTCCGGAATAATGCGACAGAACATAAGACACTTCAATAGATGGTAAACTACTGATAACAGATGGCATTGCATCAATCGACTTTCTTCCATTGGCAAATGAATACTGATACGCCTCACTTACTCCAATTAATGAATCGAGAAAGGGAGTATATCCCTTGTAGTTTCCGTTGTCAACATCTTTATTGTAGGCTCCAATAAATTCCTTTGAAAAACTTTCGAGGATAAGAATGACAACATTCTTTTTGTCCATGCCACCGGGCTTGACCACAGGATTTTTAATTGGATCAAAATTTCTTTCAAGATCTGCAGATGAGCTGTAGTAATTGACTTTTTGAATAACCGTTGCTTTTGCTGTTCGCAGCAATGCGAAAGGTGTATTCAAGACAAGGTTTATGTCATTCGGCTCTTCAGCGTATGCAGCAGCGTTACTCAAAGTAATGGGACGCGTGCTGTGTCGAAACCCTCCTCGCACTCCTCCAATGAAGAGGTATATAACTAATAGCATCGCAGTCACTCCGGCTGGATAGAAATACTTGTTTTTTATTTGGGGGCCTTCATATTGAATAATACGCTGCGCAAAAAAAAGAAAAAGCACAATCGCAATCAAAAAACCAACAGCATACCAATAATCCCAGATGAAACGAAGAAATAATAAAGGTAAATTTGTCTCATTCTCAAACTGACTTAAAACACTGATTGTTGTTCTCCTAAGGGTGAACCTATAGTAAATAAAATCTGCTGTATTGACCGCAAAGGCGATTGAATTGATAATTAAGAAAATCCACCGGATCAAAGACTTAAACCATCCATTGAAACGAAACCGGAAAGGTATGATCATCAACAAAACCAGTAGAGAATTACAATAAAGAGTTGCTGTTAAATCAAATCTCAGCCCTCCTTGCATGATCGTTGTCATCCGGCCAGGAGTCATGCCCGTAAAAAATGACGTATTGTATAAATAGAACCCCACGCGGGAAAATGTATATGCTACCATAACAAGCAAAAGGTAGCAGAGCAATGCAAAATAAATATTTTGTAAAAGAGTGGTTCTGAAAAAACGAGGAGGCATCTGCATTAAGAAAATTATGTAAAGGTAAACATTGAAAAAAGAAAGAGAATCACGTATTGAAGATTTGCATTAGATTTGTAAAGATGACCCAAATATTTTTAAGTGATAAGCTTAGATGAGAACTCTTTTGAAGATCTATTTTGTTCTTATTCTCGTTAATAGCAATGCACAGAATATCGAGTCATTTGGCCTTTATGGAGGATTCAACATCCCCTTCACAATTGATGAAGGATTAAAGAATGACAATCGGTTTTACAGTCAGCTTACGTTACGAGGCACCCCTATTGGTTTTAGTTATGGATATGATGCAGTAGGGCATGGTATCCTTGTTACGCCTGGCTACATGGAGATCGGCCAAAAATTCCTGATAAAAAACTATGTGGGCGGAGAAGTGGGAAGCAGAAACATCTCCATGAATTATTTCTCTCTTCCCATAGCATTAAAACTGCATCTGAATGACATCGCGTTTTTCAGATTGAGCCTGATTGCTAGTGTAAATTTCAGCTACCTAGTAAAAGGACAGGAAACAATTTCTATCAATGCTGTCCCGAGTGCACGTAAACTTCTATACCCAGCTGGCGTAAGTGTTCCTACCAGTCCTGACTATCAGGTGGCCTATGATGGCGTATATGTGCCTAACCTTAATAACGAAATTTATGTTAGCTCCGATAAGTTTTCATCGTTCCAGATTTTTGCTGGAGTAGGTTTTCACTCTGATCTTGATTTAAATGATGATTGGAGCGTTTACTTTGATGGAAGGGCAAACTTTGGAGTGTTCGACCCGCGCAGTTCATCGTACCTTAATCAATTAAAAAACCCGCAGGGGCCACCAGATGCATACACGCCTAACAAACCAGCAGCTCCTGATTTATATGGTCAACGAAGAGATATCTATCTATCAGCAACGTTTGGGATTTGCCGAATCATACAGATAAAGAAAAAATTTCAGGCAAAAAAAACAAAAGCCCCCAAGAAATCAGGAAGCCCTAAGATAAAAGCCATAAAACCCAGAAGCTGACTACACAAGAAGGAACGATAAACGTGCCATCGTTTCATCATGCCCTTGTCCGTATTTTATATTGCTTTGGATAGCTTCAATGATCTCTCTCGAATTCTCGCGTTTGTAGCCAAAACGCACAGCATATAAATTACACAACTTCATTTCTTCCGGATGAATGGTAGCATCGATACTCATCATGTGTACCAAATCGTAGAACTGATGAAATTTTTCGCGTGAATCGGTCGGTATTTCAAATTTTATGCCCTCTGGGTTCTTTTGAATTTGCTGGAGCTGTGATTCAGAGATGTTGTTCTTTTTGGCAATTGTCTTCAAAAGTGACATTTCAGCGGAATCAAAGTTACCATCAACCGCAGCCATTTCGATCAGATTTTTCATGTGGCTTTTCGCACTTGCCTTACCAGAACGAAATAGATTCAAAAGTTCCTGAATATTCATGTCGTATTACTGTTTTACTTTAATCCAAACATTATTAAGATTTCCCGCAGTCCTGTCAACAAATTTATTATACCATTCGTCTCTTGAAAATAATCATCGTTACGTTAGTTTGAAAGAAATTTTCAATTTAAATCGCCTGTCAAATCGAAAGCCTTCATTCATGAAAATCAGTCAATTTTTAAAAATATCCTTCCGCTTCAACAACATATTCGTACTGCTCATTTTGGCCTCGTTCAGCCAATTTGCGCAATCCCCCAAAAAACAAGTCATATTATTTTATGGCGATAGCCTAACGGCCGGATATGGCC
>CAZNCO010000633.1:0-3190 GCA_964571345.1 uncultured Ohtaekwangia sp. | reverse complement strand
GAGAGTCAAGATTGCTATCGCTGGTAAGTACAGCAACGGTCATGAGTCCTATAAATCCATCAACGAGGCACTTTATCACGCTTCCTCACATTTGGGTGTAAAACCAGAAATCGTTTATTGGAGTGAAAATGATACTGACTTTGATTTCAAAGTTGATGGGGTAATCGTTCCTGGTGGATTTGGCACACGTGGTATTCAAATGAAGCTTAATGTGCTACGGTGGGCACGTGAGTATAAGAAACCCGTACTTGGCATTTGCTACGGCATGCAACTTATGGCAATTGAATATGCACAGAATGTGTTGAACATTCAAGATGCCGTGAGCGAGGAATGGGATGAAAAGGGTACACCAATCATTCAGTACATGCCTGGTCAAAAGGATGCCGCCAAGGGTGCTAGCATGAGATTGGGCAAGTACAAAATGCTGACCCTTGCCAGTACACCTCTTAGAGAGATTTACACCCAACCATACGTCAACGAACGCCACCGTCATCGCTTGGAACTGCTGACCAATACCTACGATAAGTATTTTGCCAAGACAGCATTGAAAGTTGGGGCAACGAGTGAAAGTGATACATTACATGGCCTTGTTGAAGCTCTGTATGTTGACGAACATCCATTCTATGTTGGAGTACAGTATCATCCGGAATTCAAAAGTCGTTTCTTAGAACCACACCCTCTTTTTCTAGAATTTGTGAAGACATGCAAATAACACTTTTTACAAGTCCGAAAGCAGACACTAAGCTTAAAATTGTTTTCGATGGTATGCTTGAATTTATGCACGTTGACACGAATCTTGGCGTTGAAGTGTATCAACACAAGATCTTTTTCAAAGATCCACTTTTGGCTCAAATTTTGTGGGGATTACGTGATAGCTTCATTGAAAATAAGCAACTATTTTGGTTTAGTTGTAATGGTAAAACATTTAAAGATTTATGCTGTGTTACTCAAGTACATAGAACTTTACATGACGATGAATACCTGTATTATGTTGAATTTAACAGCTACAGAGCGGAACCGATGGACATAATCAAAAGCAGATTGCACCAGGATATATGATTTCTTAACCCTCTGTTCATGGCTTTCCTTGGCACATGCAAGAAGTAATTTAAGGTCGTGCTGTTAGGGTGATAATCTCACTATTCAGAAGATTTTCAATAAATGCCTTGCTAAGCGTGGCAAGCTTTTTGCTCTGTGGAAGGTAGAGAAATTTTAGGTTATTTTGCAGGCAGTAGTACTCAATAGCTTGCTTTTTATGCTTTGCCAATTCTGAATCCCAATGGCGACCTTTAATTTCTACAATCGTCTTTCCATTCACAACAAAGTCTGGATTGTATCGGTGCAAATTTCCACTACCATCGTGGTACGGGATTTGTAAGGAGCATCTTTCTATAACATTATTTAAAAGTTTTTGCTCAATAATAAAAGAAAGTTCCAAGGACGAATCGAACCGAAGAGCTCCATAATACCCTCTATAAGTTTTCACATTTAACAAGCCATTGGCTGCTCTTCTGCAAGCAGATTCGGATATTTTTCTTGAACGTTCTTTTTTGATTTCCTCTGACATTTCTGCGTGCATTTTCTTGGAAGATTCAGATGCAGCAGCTCTGGCTTTCTTGGACCCTTTTCCTGCTTTAATTTTTCTGGCTTGCTCCGAGTGGAACTCGGCATCGTTCCATACAGCTTTGAGGCTTTCAGAAATTTTTAACTTTCGAGCTATATTGGAGGCAAGCTTGTTTCCCATTGAGCATTTCCGGCATATGACCTGCCCATTCCGTTCAATGTTTTTCTTCAATGCTCTTATAGTGAAAATCAAGCCTGTTTTGCAATTTGTGCATGTGATGTCCATATGCAGTTATCTTGCATCAGAGTAGGAAATGGATTTGAGGTACAAATGAATACACCAGAGTTAAGGCAAAGAACAATTGATCTTTTCTATGAAAAATTAAATTCAGGAGCTTTAAGCTCTTTAGCTAGCGAGCAGGAACTTAAAGACTACGTTACTGAAGAGATCGAGGAAATTGATAAGCAACATGGGTGGGATGCAGTAGCTGAAAACTTAAAAAAAGAGTCCACTCAGGAAAATAAAAACAACCTCGTAATTTACTTTTTACATAACAAAGCTCCTCTTCCGAAAGTGCTGAAGCACAAGTGGACGGAAGGAGACTACCCCGATGAAAAGACGTCGCTTACGCCAGTGATGGCATAAGAAAACTCTGTTAATTGCTGGAAACTCGCCAAAACTTATTAACTACAGCATAGCGGTGAAACACGCAAGTGCGAATGTTTAAAAATAATAAGTTATGTGACAATCAGCAGCCAAGTCCCGAACAGGGAACGGTTCAACGACTAGATCGTAAGATCGTAGGACTCAGCGAGTCCGAAATGCAGGGCACCTCCAGAAGGTGATGATATAGTCTGACCTGAAATGAAAGTTTCAGAGAAATATTGGAAGCGAATATTTCGTAACATAAGTGATCGACATGGATTTCGAGCCAAGCGAGCGTGATACCATTAAAAAGTATTTACAGTCGCGGTGGGGTAATTACAGTTGCATGTCTGTGGCAGCATATGGTCTTGCCAACTTGAAGTCGGCTATTGTTGATATTTGCCGCGTTAACGGCATTCCCCCAAAGGAAGTTTATGCTGTTACAAAGAAAATCAACTACGCGTCCGATGAACAAACACTGCGTGACCTTGAATGGGCTACTCAGAAATTCCCCGATCTCAAACAGTTCGTCGATAAGTACCCTGTCGTTGGTGAGTATCTTGACACGATGCTTGGCTGTGTACGTAATACATCAGTCAACGCTTCGGCAATGGTTATCACATCAGCCAACCTCAAAGACTACATTCCGCTCATGCGCACGAGCGATGGTCAGATTATTGCAGGGTTACAAGAGCGTTCAGGTTTGAAGGGGCTACAGCCTCAGGGATTCATTAAGTTTGACATTTTAGGGATCAACAACCTAACCGTGTTCAAGCAAGCACACAACAAGGTGAAGGAGCGGCACGGCGTAGACATTGAATGGGATTATGTTCTACGTGACAACCCAAATGACCCAAACGTCTTCAAAATTGTACGCTCGCTACTGCTTGGCGGTATTTTTCAGTTGGAATCATCAGTAGCTAAGATGATTGTCAGCTCCATTGAACCAGAAGGGCTCATGGAACTCCCGAACATTAACGC
>CAZNCO010000632.1:0-3199 GCA_964571345.1 uncultured Ohtaekwangia sp. | reverse complement strand
CACTTTCACTTCGCCAAATACTACCAGTGCCGATTTTGGTTTTCCGCTTTGCAACAACTCAGCCTTCACGCCAAGTTGAGTTAGCATTTGTGATATGAACTCAGCATTGCGCTGAATGTTGATTGAATCGCCCAACACATTTGGTATAGAAACAAACTGAACATATTCTTTGAGCCATCGTAGCTGATTGGCTGGATCATCAATGTATTTTTTTACAGCCGGCTGTGCAAATGAAATATGGAAAGAAAAACAGGATAAGAACAACAAAGACCTGATCATACTTTTAGAATTAGAATGGAAGGTAATGACTTTCTTGCTCTAAGAAAAGCTAAGTTACGATGCAGCTTTTTCATTATGCAATCAAAGAAGATTCACTTTATTTTCAAGGTGCTAACCGGATTCAACCGCGCAGCCTTCACCAGCTGTATGCCGATGGTAAGCCAAGCAACCATCAAAGCTGTTAATCCCGCTGCGACAAAATACCACCATTTCAATTCGATGTGGAAGGCAAAGCCACTCAGCCAATTTTGGGAAAGAAAATAACTGGTAGGCAGGGCAATACCGATCGCGAGCACCACCATTTTCGTAAAGTCAGACGACAGAAGGTAAACCACTCCCCATTCATTGAGGCCAAGTATTTTGCGAATGCCAATTTCTTTCTGTCTGCGCTCTGCCGAGAAAGAAGCAAGGCCAAACAGGCCGAGGCATGAAATGATAATGGCTAGCCCAGCAAAATAACGCGATAGTGCAGCTACACGATGTTCGGATGAATATTGCGCCTCATAATCCTTGTTCATAAAATGATAGTCGAACGAAATACCTGGGTTAAATTGTTTATAAAACTTTTCGAGGTTCCCGATAGTCTCGCGCTCCTCACCTGCCGCAATACGCACCATCACCTCCAGCGTTTGCTTGGGGCTTAACATAAACACCAAAGGCTTTACTTTTTCATGCAGAGACTGGAAATGAAAATCTTTTACTACACCTACAATCTGACTCTTTCTGTTCCACATGGTCACATTCTTTCCGATCGGGTCTTTCAGTTTCATCGCTTCAATGGCTGTTTCATTGAAAATGAGTTTGTCACTATCAGCAAAATCACGCGAAAAGGCTCGGCCTTCCTTCATTTCAATTCCCAAAGTTTCAATTAAGTCGTAGCTGCTTCCCACCACTTCAAATGCAATATTATCATCAGGGTTCTTACCATCCCAATGGATACCAAACGTTGAACTATTGGCACCAATAAGATTACTGCCCGAAAGTGCCGCACTAACGACCCCGCCCACTTTTTTGAGTTGATTCAGAAAAGCTTCCTGTGAAGTAGTCACGTTGCCCTCCTGGCGAAAGTAAATGATGTGGTCTTTATCATAACCAAGATTCTTCGTCTGCAAGAAATCAATTTGCTTGTAGATGACTGTGACGGACACTATTAATAAAACTGACAAAGTAAATTGAAAAACTACCAAACCTTTTCGTGCAAGCAATTCACTGATGGAATTACTAAACTTCTGTTGCAACAACATTAACGGGTTAATGCGGCTTAAATAAAGGGCTGGGTAACTTCCGGACAAAAATCCGGTGATGAGTGTAATTGCTCCAATGCCCACCAAAAGTTCACTGTTGATTTGAAGTATCAATTGCTTACCCGTAAGCAGATTAAACTGCGGCAACAACATAACCACTGCTCCCAGAGCTATGATCACTGAAATAATCACTAATAACATTGACTCAGTAAGGTATTGAGAAGCCAGAGCAAATCTTGAAACTCCAAGAGTTTTCTTTACACCCGCCTCCTTTGCATGACGAGAGGCGCGGGCTGTAGCCAGGTTCATGTAATTAATGCAAGCAATCGCGAGGATGAAAAATGCAATTGCAGAAAATAATTTTACGTATTCAATTCTACCCCCTGATTGAACTCCGTTTTTATAGGTGCCATACAGATATTGATCAGAATAGGGGACCACAAAAAGTTTATCCTTATTCTCATTCAGTTTTGTCGACAGGTAATTCTCAATTTTGGCATTGAACTTTTTCAAATCAGTACCTTCCTTCAGCACCAGATAAGCATAGGGGCCGTTGTTATCCCAATTAATTTCACGACCTATTTCAGCGCTCATCTCCTTCCACAAATCCCAATTCATAACAAACTCAAACTTCTCTGATGAATTCCGGGAAGCATCTGCAAACACGCCCGAAATAGTAACAGCATGCCTAAAACTCAATATCTGAAACTCAATATTTTTTCCAACTACATTTTCAGGAGAACCATACAATCGCTCAGCCAATGCCTTCGAAATAACAATACTGTTCTTATCCTGAAGCACGAGCGCAGCATTTCCCTGAAGCAGAGGAAATGAAAAAATCTTGAAAAAATCTTTGTCAGCGAATTGCCCAATACCTTTCACTTTTTTTTGACCATGCTCAATTGCAATGTTGCCAAACCATTCAGAAGGGGTAATGGAAGAGGCCAGCTCAACTTCCGGAAAATCCTTCGCCATTGCCTCCGCCAACAGATCGGACTGGGCACGGGATGTCACCAGTTCCTCGCCTCGCATTCCATTCTTTAACACTTGATATAATCTCGTGTTCTTTTCATGAAACTTGTCAATAGATAGTTCATCGTTTACCCATAAAAAAATTAACAACGTGCAGGCAAGCCCTGACGAAAGGCCGATGAGGTTTATAAAGAATGAACTTTTATAGCGCGAAAAATGCCGGAACGACATGAGCAATGTGTGACGGTACATAGCAGTGGAGGTCAAGTTTCGGAATATTTTATTTTTGAATGCAAAAGGCCGCAAGTAGTTAATCGCCTGAAACCAATAATTGAGGCGTGCGCGGAAAACTGATTTTTCTTTTGCAATGACATAAAAACTTTCACCCAGATCGCCCAGCACCTCTTCTGCCAGGTCATGGCGCAAAAAACGAAGCAAGAGCTGCTCAGCAAATTTTGGCGGAGAAATATTTTTCATATCACTCACTGGACTGAAAAATTCAACTTAGCGAAAGCCGGGTACTGTTCCCACAAACTCATCTTGAAGTCACGGGATTCTTTGAGCACCTTCTTGCCGATGGCGGTGATGGTGAAAATTCTTTTCCTTCTCCCTCCTCGCTCGGCAGTGGCTTTGCCCATTTCCGATTTCAAAAAACCTTTGCCTTCCAGGCGGTCAAGCGTGGAATGTACCGCACCGATAGAAGA
>CAZNCO010000631.1:0-3205 GCA_964571345.1 uncultured Ohtaekwangia sp. | reverse complement strand
ATCTTCTTCTGGTCTACCAGGTATGCAGCGGGCACTTCCAACAGGGATATAGTGGAAGTGAGTGCTGCAAAACAGAGCAGCAGGAAGAACGAGCCGCCAATCACACGTCCGAGCAGTGGCCCCATGTTGTGGAAAATCTTTGGTAAAATGATGAAAACAAGGGGAGGTCCTTGTGTAGGTTCAACACCCTGTGAAAATACAAGTGGAAATATCATAAGTCCCGCAAGGAAAGCAACAGATGTATCTGCAATGGCAATGGATGCAGTGGATGAAATCAGGTTTTGTTTTTTCTCCATGTATGATCCGTAGGTCATCAGGGTGCCCATTCCCAGTGAGAGAGAAAAGAATGCCTGTCGTAATCCATTAAAGATCGTTTCGATGTTCATTTTACTCAGGTCGGGTACCAAATAAAACTTGACACCAGCCATAGCATTTGGCAACGTCAGACTGTAGATGATCAGGCAAAGCAAAATGAAGTAAAGAGTTGGCATCATGATTTTACTTGCCGCCTCAATTCCTTTTTGAACTCCTTGTGCCACGATGATCGCTGTAAGAATCATGAAGCCTAACGAGAACCACAAGTTGGCCCCCACGCTTGTTACATACTCTCCAAAGAAAGCCCCAAAGTCCGGGTGGTTCAACAAGTTGCCAAAGCTTATCTCGAGGAAATAACCGAAGGCCCATCCAGCCACAACGTTATAGAATGAAAGAATAAATACACCTGTTAAGATTCCGAACAAACCGAGATAACCCCATTGCCCACCACCCAATTTTCGGTAGGAACCGTAAGCATCACTGCGTGCATTTCGTCCGATGGCAATTTCACCAACCATTACGGGAAAGCACAGTGTGAACACGCACAGCAGGTAGAATATCAGAAAGATAGCACCACCGCTTTGGCCAGCCAGGTAAGGGAAGCGCCAAATGTTACCCAGTCCTACCGCAGAGCCCGCGGCCGCCAGGATGAAACCAATATTAGAAAAGCTACCACGATGATGTTGTGACATGAAAATAATTTTGAGGCAAAATAGCCGTTAAACCAAAATAAACAAAAGTGCGTATCAATATTACATTCGCGAAGGCAGGGGAAATTGAATAAAACGAGGCGAATTAGGATATGAAAGCCAAAGAATTGAAATTTACCAGAACATTTTCATAGTGAGCAATGGAGGAGATTAAAAAACTAACTACTCAGGAGAAAGCGTTGCAGATTAATCTTAGCCGTGCCATCTACGGGTCATTTGCTGAAGTAGGAGGAGGACAAGAAACAGCTGCTAATTTTTTTAAAGTAGGCGGGGCCAGCGGTACGGTCGCTAAAACCATGTCGGCTTACGATATGAAATTCAGCGATGCAATCTATGGCCAGTGTGAACGCTACGTAAGTGAGGAGCGGTTGATTAAAATGATTGATCATGAATATCAACTGTTGCCCGAGCGCCTTCCTCATCGCATTGAAGTGAACAGATTCTTTGCTTTCGCAGACACCGTTGAAACATTGAATTTTGAACGCACGAATCAAGGACATGGATGGATGGGGATCCGCTTTCAACTTGCTCCGAAAGGACCCTTTAATGATTGCGTCATCCACGTAAAACTTCATGACAACGATCCACTCCAACAGCAATTGTCCCTGGGGATTTTAGGTGTCAACCTGATCTACGGTTGCATGTTCCTCGATGATACTGAACAGATCATGCTTTCTCTTTTAGATGGCTTGACTACGCGCAGAATTGAAGTAGACATGTTTCGCCTGGAAGGTCCTGATTTCTCGCATGTTGACAATCGTTTGATGGCGCTCAAACTGGTAAAGAATGGCCTCACAAAAGCTGCTATGTTTGGGCCTGATGGGCGTGTGATGCAACCATCAGAATATTTATATAAAAAGAATGTCTTGGTATTGCGTGGTCGATTTCGCCCTGTAACGCATGTGAACGTAGATATGCTGCTTACTTCCCGCAGGCATTTTCGTCATGAACAAGATGTAGAGCGATCACGAATTGTGATGCTCACCGAGCTCACCCTGAATGATTTAAGCGCAGATGGAAAAATAGATGAGAAGGATTTCCTATATCGTGCCGATATCATTTGCTCGCTTGGGCAGAATGTTTTGATCTCGAACTATTTTGAATATTATCGTTTGGTAGATTACCTCGCGAAGATTTCAAAAGGCAAGAAGATGGGGCTTGTGATGGGTATTTATGCCTTGCAGAAAGTTTTTGATGAGAAGACGTACGACAACATACGCGGAGGCATATTGGAATGTTTTGCTTCTCTTTTTGGAACAAACATCAAATTATATATCTATCCGGCCCTGCGTAAAGATGGGTCATTGTTTACGTTGAAGGATTTTGAGTCCGAGCTTCCCGATAATCTAAAAAATCTATTCCGCTACCTGGTTGATAATAATAAGCTGGAAGATATTGACGATGCCAACATCAGCAATCTTCACATCATCTCTGACAACGTTTTGGCGATGATTCGCAAGGGCGAAGATGGATGGGAAAAATTTGTGCCGCACAAGGTAGAGGAAGCCATCAAGCAACATGGCCTTTTTGATTACCCACAAAAGATGACGATTGATTCTTAACTGAATTTTTAAGTTATCTCGCAGATCGCCCGAAATTTTGAATGATTAATTCTCAGCGCCCCGCAGTCTAAATATGCGGGCAATAAAATAATGGAGTTTCTTTGCTGTATTTTTCAGTTCACCTGGAACATTCCTTTCCCCATCAGATATCCTTCGGTATAAATTTCGACAGTGTATTTGCCCTCAGCATACTCCGATCCTTTCTCATAAAGGTAGGTGAGTTTCTGCTTGGTGTTATCAAACAGGATGTCTTGAGAAGCTGTATAAAATTCTTCTTTACCGTTAAGAACGAAATTGCCTGATCCGCGCGCCACATCAAAAATCACTTGATTGTTACTATCGATTACCCGAATGATGATTTTCTTTCCCTCGATCGCTGCAACTTTATTTTCTGCTATGTTAAATTCGACCTTTAACTTTTGAAGATGACGATTTTTGAAGGGTGAGTTTCTTTCCTTGCCTTTGCTATTGACTGCCTTGATTAAAATGTTTTCTGCTTTTAGTTGAGATGCGATAGCAACTTTGCTGGCGAGCTCGTCCTTGTTTTTTGATAATTGGGTTATGGAATCACTCAGCTTGTTTTGTTTTGTTTTCAGGTTTTTATTTTCACTGTAAAGC